>CANHNG010000282.1 GCA_947461915.1 Flavobacteriaceae bacterium | reverse complement strand
CACTTTCAAAATTTTCTGATTGTGTTGCTAATGTTAAATCTCTGTATAATTTATCCATGAAAAATGGAGCAATTGGAGCGCCTAATTTGCTTATCGCTAATAAACATTCGTATAAAGTTTGGTAAGCTGCAATTTTATCTTGCCCGTATTCGCCTTTCCAAAAACGTCTTCTGCACAAGCGAACATACCAGTTACTAAGGTTTTCCTGTACAAAATCAGAAATGGCTCTGGCAGCTTTAGTCGGCTCGTAATCGGCATAGGCTGAATCAACTGTTTTTATTAATGTGTTCAATTCTGAAATAATCCATTGGTCAATTTCAGGTCGCTCATTAACTGGAATGGTGATTTCTGAATAATTGAAATTATCGATATTGGCATACAAACTAAAAAAAGAATAGGTGTTGTATAAAGTTCCGAAAAATTTACGGCGCACTTCTGCAATTCCTTCTAAGTCAAATTTTAAATTGTCCCAAGGATTGGCGTTTGAAATCATATACCAACGAGTTGCGTCGGGACCGTATTCTAATAAAGTATCGAATGGATCTGCGGCATTTCCTAAACGTTTCGACATTTTATGTCCGTTTTTGTCTAATACCAAACCATTTGAAACCACATTTTTATAGGATACTTTATCAAAAACCAAAGTTGAAATAGCATGTAAAGTATAAAACCAACCTCTTGTTTGATCTACCCCTTCAGCAATAAAATCGGCAGGAAAGGCTTTATTCCCATCTATTAATTCCTTATTTTCAAATGGATAATGCCATTGTGCATAAGGCATTGCTCCTGAGTCAAACCAAACGTCAATTAAGTCCGATTCCCTTTTCATTGGTTTTCCTGATGCAGAAACTAAAGTAATTTCATCTACTACATTTTTATGTAAATCAACCAAATCATAATTGGCTTCAGCCATATTTCCCACTTCAAACCCTTTAAAGGGATTTGTTTTTTGTAATCCTGCAGAGATTGATTTCTCAATTTCATTATATAATTCTTCAACAGAACCTATTAAAATTTCTTCGGTTCCATCTTCACTTCTCCATATTGGCAAAGGGATTCCCCAATATCTAGATCGTGATAAATTCCAATCGTTGGCGTTTTTTAACCAATTTCCGAAACGTCCTTCTCCAGTTGCCTTGGGTTTCCAGTTGATGGTTTCGTTCAAGTCGAACATTCTGTCACGCACTTTTGTAATTTCTATGAACCATGAATCTAATGGATAATACAAAATTGGCGTGTCTGTTCTCCAACAATGCGGGTAACTATGAACGTATTTTTCAACTTTAAAAGCTTTGTTTTCTTCTTTTAATTGAATTGCAATTTCCACATCGGCGGAACGTTCTGGAGCTTCGCCTTCTTTATAATATTCGTTTTTAACGTATTTACCGGCATAAACACCCGTATGTGAAGTAAATTTACCTTGCAAATTTACCAACGGACTAGGATTCCCATTTTCATCCAAAACTAACATTGGCGGCACTTCTGGCACAGCTTCTTTAGCTACTTTTGCATCATCTGCACCAAAAGTAGGGGCAGTATGAACAATTCCTGTTCCGTCCTCAGTTGTAACAAAATCTCCAGAGATTACGCGGAATGCATTTTCGGGATTTTGATATGGTAATGCTAATTGCATCAATTGCTCATAACGAATGCCAACTAAATCTGACCCTTTACATTCGGATAAAATTTTATAGGGAATTTGTTTGTCGCTTGCTTTAAAATTATCAAAATCTGAAGCATCTTTACTTTCGAAAAACCCTTTTGAGAATTGTTTTCCAACTAAATTCTTAGCCAAAATTACTTTTGATGGCAAAAAAGTATATTGATTAAAAGTATCAATCAAAACGTAATCTATTTTTGGCCCTACAGTTAATGCCGTGTTGCTTGGTAAAGTCCAAGGAGTTGTGGTCCAAGCTAAGATATAGATATCGCCAAAATCCTTTAAAAAACTTGGCAATGTGTTATTGATTGCTTTAAATTGGGCAACAACAGTAGTATCGGTTACATCTCTATAACTTCCTGGCTGGTTAACTTCGTGTGATGACAAACCCGTTCCTGCTTTTGGAGAATAGGGTTGAACGGTATAGCCTTTGTACATCAAATCTTTATCGTAGATTTGTTTTAAAAGCCACCAAACTGATTCCATGTATTTGGATTTGTAAGTCACATAGGGGTCTTCCATGTCCACCCAATAACCCATTTTTTCAGTTAAATCGTTCCACACATCAGTGTAACGCATTACGGTTTTTTTACACGCTTCGTTATATTGTTCTACAGAAATGGTTTTCCCAATGTCTTCTTTTGTAATTCCAAGTTCCTTTTCAGTTCCTAATTCTACGGGCAAGCCGTGGGTATCCCATCCTGCTTTACGCTTTACTTGGAACCCTTTTTGAGTTTTATATCTACAAAAAATGTCTTTGATTGCTCGAGCCATCACGTGGTGAATCCCTGGCAAACCATTTGCAGATGGCGGACCTTCAAAAAACACGAATGGCTGATTCCCTTCGCGAGTGGAAATGCTTTTCTCGAATATGTTTTCTTTTTTCCAAAAATCAAGTACTTCTGATGCAACATTTGGCAAGTCAAGTCCCTTGTATTCAGTAAATTTAGTGCTCATTTTATCCTTTTCTTAAATCGTTTTGCGAAAGTAATAAAATTATATCGAAAGTGGAAAGTGAAACCTCTAAAGTTGTGTTTTTAGGGTTAATTATAATAATAAAGCCGAGTTTAGAAATTCTAAACTCAGCTTTACATATAAATAATTTATATTATTTCACTATTAGGAATTCAGAACGTCTATTTTGAGCATGTTCTTCTTCGGTACAAGCTTCTTTGCAATCCACTTTTGGTTCGCTTTCGCCAAATCCTTTTCCTGATATTCTTGACGCTGGGATTCCTTTTGAAATTACATATTGAACAGTAGATTTTGCTCTTCTTTCAGATAAGTTTAAATTGTAAACATCACTTCCTCTATTGTCTGTGTGGGATTTTGTGAAAATTACCAATTTATCATTCGCTTTCATCACTTGGACTAACTTATCCAATTCAAATGCTCCTTCTTGAGTAATATTACTTTTATTGAATTCGAAAAATATTGAATTTAGAACAATTTCTGTTGGTTTAATAATAACTTCAATTGGATTAAGTGGTGTTGGTACGTTTAATTTTCCTCCTTTATTTTTAGCAATACTAAACACCCCGCTTTCATAACCATCTTTAGAGACTTGTAAACTATATTCTGTGTAACATTCTAAAATAAAATCTACATTTCCTTTTGCATCTGATGTTTTAGTTTCAATAATGTTCTTTTTATCGTCTAAAATAGCTACTGTTGCCCCTTCTAAAATTTTTCCAGTTACTGCATTAGTAACAAGAATAGTAGATTCAACGCTACAAAGTGGTTTTGCTATGTATAAATCATCTGACTCTTCACGATTACT
>CANHNG010000281.1 GCA_947461915.1 Flavobacteriaceae bacterium | reverse complement strand
TTTTCTACTTGCGAAATAACAGCTAATTTAAAGCCCAAATTATAATCACGTTGACTACGCTTTTCTGGTCTGTTTTCTGATCTATTCATAATAAGTCGATTTTGTGTCAACTTATTTCAGGACGGGACACAAAATATAAAAAAAGCTCTCATTTATGAGAGCTTTTTTTATGGCTTATTTTTGAATTTTGGTCTTTATGTATTCAAGCATTTCTTTAGAAATTGGTTTTGATAAAAAATCGATTACCATTGGATATTTTTTGGCCTTTGCCAAATCTTCTGGATCGATAGTTGAAGAAAGAATAATAACACCGATGTCGTGAAAATCAGAATACTCTTCGGTACTAAAACTATTCAGAAATTCCCAACCTCCCATTACTGGCATGTTTAAATCTAAAAAAATTAGTTGAGGTTTTTTTATTGATTCGACATTGGAATAATTGCTTTTTAGTGTGTTAAAGTAATTAAGAGCTTCCTCTCCATTATAAGCTGTTACTGTTTCATTTGAAAAAGAGGTTTTGGTAATCACCATTTTGCATAACATTGAAGCGATTGTATCGTCATCAACACATAAAATTAGGTCTAGCATGCTCTAATTGTTTTTAAATGTTATTGTAAAGGTAGTTCCTTTGTCAACTTCGCTTTCGACACTGATCGATCCTCCAAGGCTTTCGACTTGAGATTTAACTAAGTATAACCCCAATCCCTTGCTGTCCGGATGGTTGTGAAATCTTTGATAAAGGCCAAAAATTTTGTCTCTGTTTCTTTCCAGATCAATTCCCATTCCATTATCTTTAAAAAAGAGAATAACATTGTCGTCATCTCGATTTGCCATGATGTCTATTTTTAGCCTGTTATTATTGGATTTGTATTTTAAGGAATTAGTCAATAGATTCAATAAAATGCTTTCTAGATAGGCTTTGTTGGTGTTAAAGAAATCTACTTTTTCAAAATTAATTTTTATGATGGGTTTGTGAAGTCCAATTAGAAAATCCAATTGGCTAAATACATTTTCAAAAACATCTTTTAGTTGTACTTCTTCTTTGTGAATAGAAGGATTGTCCTTAATAACAATTACTTTCACTAAATCACTTATGGTTTCATTTAGCAAATTTGTTGATTTATTGAAGCCTTCTAAAATTTCTTTTAGTTCCGGATTTTCAATTGGAATGTCCTTTAATAAATTTAATAGACCCGTTAAATTTGATAGTGGTGCCCTAAGATTGTGCGAAGTGATATAAGAAAATTGCTGTAAGTCTTTATTGTTTTGTGTTAACTCCCGGATCAGTTGCTCCTTTTCTATTTCTTGTCTTTTTTCATCTGTTATGTCTCTTTGTATTGAAACCCAATGTGAAAGCACTTCATCTGAATTATATACAGGAAGCATGGACAAATTTACCCAATGTTCTTCCCTGTTTTTATTATAACTAATAGTTTCTATTTGACATTCCTCTTTATTTTGAATAGCATTAATTAATTTTTCGTATTCTTGATCATCAGAATTTGGTCCTATAAAGATATCAGGAGATTTTCCAATAATTTCCTCTGATTGGTATCCAGACATAATGGAGAAAGCCGGGTTTGCATATACTATTTTAGGTATTTTTCCTTCATGCAAATTAGGTTCGGTTATAATTACCGAATCCTTAGTTTGAGTGATTACGGTTTCTAGTAATTTAAGTCGTTGTTCCTCTTCTTTTTGTTTTGTAATATCTTGTATTGCCCCAATCATTCTGAGAGCTTTTCCGTTTTGATCTTTTAAAATAAATCCTCTATCCAAAACATATTTATAGGAACCATCTGCACATCTAAATCGATATTGATCCTGCCATTTCTCCGTTTTTTGTTCCAAAAATGAATACAACTTGATTGACATTTTAATGCTGTCTTCAGGGTGGATGTTTTCAAACCACCATTTAGAACTATTGCCTACCTGATTTTCATTGTACCCGAAAACGCTTTCTATGCCTTTGTTCCAGGAGATGCTGTCCTCCTGTATTTTCCAATCCCAAATAGTGTCGCTTGTTGCCTTTGATACAATATCATATCTTTCGTTTGATTCTTTAATTTTGTCATTTGAATCATTAAGCGTCTTAAAAATAGTCGTATTTCTAAAATCGTTTTTTGATAAAATCGTCTTGAGAATGATTCCTGAAAACAATGCAAATAGGATGTCTTTTGTGAAGTAATAATTGGAATTAATAGTGTATTGTTGAAGTAATTTATGACAAGCAATAGTCATAATGCTGAAAATCAGAATATAAATTAAGGTTATTTGGTTGGTCCTATTTTTCATCATTCAAATGTAAATAATTAATACGGAATTATAAAATACCAATCAAAACTTATTTAACGGACACTAGCATATAAAGTACTTAAAGTTAAGAAAATGCAAACTCTTGCGGAAAGATTTTTTATATGGAAATAAAGTGTACCTTTGCAACCTCAAAAAAAATCAGATGGAATCTATTAGAAACATTGCAATTATTGCCCACGTCGATCACGGTAAAACCACTTTGGTTGATAAAATTATGTATCACTGTCAATTATTTCGTGACAACGAAAATACCGGTGACCTAATTCTTGACAACAACGACTTGGAGCGTGAAAGAGGAATTACCATTACTTCTAAAAATGTTTCGGTTGTATATAAAGGAACAAAAATTAACATTATTGATACTCCTGGTCACGCCGATTTTGGTGGTGAGGTCGAGCGTGTATTGAATATGGCTGATGGAGTTTGTTTGTTAGTGGATGCTTTTGAAGGTCCAATGCCACAAACACGTTTCGTATTGCAAAAAGCACTTGATCTTGGTTTGAAACCTTGCGTTGTTATAAATAAAGTAGATAAAGAAAACTGTACTCCTGAAGAAGTTCACGAAAAAGTTTTCGACTTAATGTTCGAATTAGGAGCAGAAGAGTGGCAGTTGGATTTTCCAACAGTTTACGGTTCAGCTAAAAATAACTGGATGTCTGACCATTGGGAAAACGTAACCGATAATGTTGAGGCTTTATTGGATATGGTTATTGACAATGTTCCAGCTCCAAAAGTTTCGGAAGGAACGCCACAAATGTTAATTACATCTTTAGATTTTTCGGCATTTACGGGTCGTATCGCTATTGGTCGTTTGGAAAGAGGTGTTTTGAAAGAAGGAATGCCAATTTCTTTGTGTAAAAGAGAGGGTGTAATAGTAAAATCACGTATCAAAGAATTGCATACTTTTGAAGGACTAGGTCGTAAAAAAGTTCAAGAAGTAATTGCTGGAGATATGTGTGCAATTGTTGGAGTGGAAGGTTTTGAAATTGGAGATACTATTTCCGATTTTGAAAATCCGGAAGCCCTACAAACAATTGCAATTGATGAACCTACAATGAGTATGTTGTTTACCATAAATGACTCTCCTTTCTTTGGTAAAGAGGGTAAATTTGTAACTTCTCGCC
>CANHNG010000280.1 GCA_947461915.1 Flavobacteriaceae bacterium | reverse complement strand
CTTGCCGAATTGGAAATACTGGTCACAATTCCTTTAAACTGCTTTTTTAAGTAGGCATCAACTTCAACTTTGGCCTCGTCACCCACTTTTATTTTTACAATGTCATTTTCATTGACATCGACTTCCACCTCCATATTATTGAGGTTAGCGACGCGCAGAATTTCGGTTCCGGCCATTTGTTGGGTTCCTAAAACGCGCTCTCCTAATTCTACATTGAGCACTGAAATGGTACCATCGGCAGGTGCGTAAATTAAGGTTCGCCCGAGATTATCTCTAGCTTCGTTTACGGTTGCGGAGGCACTTTGCACATTAAAATAAGCCGATTGTTTGGTGGCTTTTGTCACTTCAAAAGAAGCGACCGTTTTATCCCAATCTGACTTGGAAATAATGCCTTTTTCGAATAAGGTTTTGTTTCTATCATAATTGGCTTTGGCTTCTTTAAATTGTGCTTCCGCCTGAGTCAATCCTGATTTAGCCGCTGATAAATTAGCAGTCGACCTATTCAATCCCGAAGTATATAAATCAGGATTTATCTTAACCAGCAAATCCCCTTTTTTGACCACCTGTCCTTCTTTTATGGGTAAAGCAATAATTTCGCCCGATACCATAGAAGCTATTTTCACTTCAATTTCGGGCTGAATTTTCCCTGTTACCGAGACAGTTTCCACTATTGTCGTGGCTTTAACCAGGGATGTTTCCACTGATTTTGCCTTGTCTTTATTCCCGATAACCCCTGTTTTTGAAAGCACCAAAAACACGGCAATAAGTAAAACTGCTCCACCAATTAGGATATAAATAGTTTTTTTTGACATAATATATTAGTTTTTGATGATGGCAATTCCAAAATAGAATTCCAATATTTTAATTTTAAAAATAAAATCATACTTCGTCCTTAGCACTTCCGACTGCGCATTGGAAAGCAGGGTTTGCGACTGATTAAAATCGAAAGAATTCATCATTCCCACCGCATATTTTTCCTTGGCATAATGATACGCTTCTTGCCTTGCCTCCAATGATACAAGTGAAGCTTCATGTGCCTTTAATGCTCCTTTAGCATCTGCAAATGCAGCATACACATTTCGCTGCAAGTCTAATTCTTGTTGCTCTAACGCTATTTTAGATTTCTCTAAATTCACCTTTGAACGTTCGACGTTGTTTCGTACCGAGAAACCATTAAATATGGGAATCGATAATTGCGCCCCAAAAGACTGTCCTTTGTTGTCGCTAAACTGATCGAAAAAAGGAGCTGGATTTTTAGTGCCTATGATACTGCCCGTAATGGGGTCAAATGCGGGAATGTCAGCATAAGAAACGCGACTGCTAAAATTATAAAAACCTTTCAAATTGGGCTGAAAACCACCTTTGGCAATGGTTACATTTTTCTGCGCAATTTCAAGATTCGTTTGCGCGATTTTTAATTCGGTTCTGTTCAATTTTGCCGTGTCATAAATGGCGGTTGGTGTCTGTGATAAAATAGTGTGCTCCTCTTTAAGGCTAGTATCCTCAAGGATGTCAAAATTTTCAAAATCGGGTAGTTGTATCAGTTGAGCCAAACCTAATTTGGAAATCAACAACGCATTATCGGCAGCTACAACTTTCTGTTTGTCCGATACCACCGTGGCTTTTATATCTAACAAATCGCCTCGAGGAACCGAACCCGCCAACACTAATTCTTGTGAACGAGTCAATTGTTTTTCGTTGAAGGCCAGCTGTTCTTGTTGTACTTTTAGATTTTCTTTGTTAAAAAGCACCTGCAAAAAAGCATTGGCTACGTTGAGCGCAACATCCTCTTGCATTTTCAGCAACTGGTATTTCGCCGCAACGATCGAAAGATTGGCTTTTCGAAGCGTATTCAGGTTTTGGAAACCATTATAAATATCCACCCCAACAGTAGCGCTTGCCGAGGTAAACTGTGTAGTTTGATTGCGTAAAAATCCCGTGGTGATGTCCTGATTTAATCCAATGTTCCAAGAATGGGAAGCATTGGCATTGAGAGCAGGTAAAAAGTTTCCTATAGCTTCTTTTTTGTCTAACGCCGCAATTTTAGTATCTAGTTCAGTTTGCTTGATAGAAATATTGTGTTGTATGGCGTAGTCCACACATTCTTCTAATGTCCATTTATTTGATTGCGCCTGAATAGCAAAGCTAAACAGCGACAAAAGCAGTAAACCGAAAAAACTTTTTTTGTCCATAAATTTCGAGTACGGTTGTAACAAATACGCTACACAAAATTACCGCTTTCTATTAAAAAAATCAGCTTTAAAGGCAACTATTTTGATTGCAAAATCAAGTCGAAAAATTCATTTGACTTTTAAAATGAGTAATTGTTATAAAAACCATCAAAAACCTATTTGTTTTATTAATTTTGTGTTTCAAATTATAAAAAAATGATCCAGATTCCTTCAATTTTTAGATTTTTTTTATGTGCTCTGTTAATTTCAAGCTGCGCCTCCACCACTTCAAAAATAGCCGCTTTAAAACCCGAACCGGACGATGCCAATCCTTTGGTCTATGAAAACACGCCTTCTTTTATTAATTTGCCCGTTAGCGTAAAACTAAAGGATATCGAAAACAAAACCAATACGCTCTTAAATGGCTTAATCTACGAAGACCCCAATATTGAAGACGACAACATTGAAATGAAAATTTGGAAACTGGCTCCTATTTCAATTGCCAACGAAAACGAAAAATTAAAAACGGTTTTGCCCCTAAAAGCGACAATCAAATATAGAATCGGTACCAAAACACTAGGCGTAGCATTATACAACACCAAGGAATTCAACCTTAACGGCACCGTAACGCTAGTGAGCGACGTGGCTTTGACCAATTGGAAACTGGGCACCAAAACCGAACTCAAATCATTGGATTGGAACGAAAGTCCGACGATGACTGTCTTCGGAAAAAATGTTCCGGTGACCTACCTCATCAATCCCGCCGTCAAACTGTTTCGATCAAAAATCGAAAAGCAGATTGATGCGGCCATTGAAAAATCGATGGATTTCAAACCCAATGTATTGACTGCATTGGATAAAATTTGCACTCCTTTCTTGATGAATGAAACCTATGAAAGTTGGCTTCGAATCGTTCCCCTAGAAATTTATTCGACCACTGCCAAACTGAAAAACAATACCTTTTTATTGGAAATGGGAATGAAAGCCACAATGGAAACCTTCATAGGCAAAAAACCGGAATCAAAATTCGATGCGACGAAAATCATACTTAAACCAGTGACCAAAATCCCGAACCAAATCACGGCCAACATCACTGCCGTTTCCAATTATGAAGAGGCCTCAAAAATAATGACCAAGAATTTCGCCGGACAGGAATTCGGTTCCGGAGGCAAAAAAGTAACTGTTCAAAAGGTTGACATTTGGCATAAAAACGGCAAGATGGTTATTGCTTTGGAGTTAATGGGAACCGTAAACGGAACGATTTACTTAACGGG
>CANHNG010000279.1 GCA_947461915.1 Flavobacteriaceae bacterium | reverse complement strand
TAGCAAGATTCTTTGTTGAGAAGATTAGGATTAGCTCTCGGTTTTACCCCGGAAAACGTCAATTATATTGTTGACAAAGCACTTTCATTAGTAGATAAAAAAGTAGATATCGACACTTTTATTTACGAAATGGAGCACATGAATAAATAATAAAAAGAGCTTCCAATGGAAGCTCTTTTTTCATTCTAGTATTTGCTCAGTTTAGCCAATCGCATAAAATCTTCCGCCTTTTCGACCATATTATGACTGCCGCAAAAGAAAGGAACTCTTTCGTGTAATTCAGTAGGTAAAATTTCCATGATTCTGGCGAAACCATCCGAAGCTTTCCCTCCTGCTTGTTCTACAATAAAAGCCATTGGATTGCATTCATAAAGCAGTCGCAATTTCCCTTTTGGAGATTTTGTACTTGTTGGATAAAGATAAATCCCCCCTTTGATCATATTACGGTGAATATCCGAAACCAAACTTCCTATGTATCGCGAAGTATAGGGTCTTTCCTCCTCTTCAAGCTGACAATATTTAATATAATCTTTCACCCCTTGCGGAAAATGAACATAATTTCCTTCGTTTACTGAGTAAATATTTCCGTCTAAAGGGAATTTAATATTGGGATGCGACAAATAAAATGTCCCAATAGCCGGATTTAAGGTAAACCCGTTCACACCATGTCCTGTGGTATAAACAAGCATGGTCGAGGTGCCATAAATAACATACCCAGCGGCAACTTGATTAATACCAGGCTGCAAAAAATCCTCAAGAGTAACTGGAGTTCCAATGGGCGTTATCCTTCTGTAAACAGAAAAAATAGTTCCCAATGAAACATTCACATCTATATTAGAAGAACCATCCAGCGGATCCATTAAAACCACGTATTTGTTGTTATGGCAATTGTCAGAACCTTGTACGGTAATATACTCATCATTTTCTTCGGATGCAATTCCGCATACAATTTCACGGTTGATTAAGGTTTGAATGAAAATTTCATTGGCATAGACATCTAGTTTTTGCTGATCTTCGCCTTGAATGTTTTGTTCCCCGGCAGCCCCAATAATATCGACTAATCCCGCTTTATTCACTTTGTAGTTGACTACCTTGGCGGCCAATCGTATGGAGTTAATGATTCGTGATAATTCGCCTGACGAATATTGAAAAGCGGTTTGGTTTTCGATGATAAATTCACCTAGTGTTTTGTTGCGTTCTTCCATTTCGAAATCGTTGTAGTTGTTTTGAAGTCACAAATATCGGGTTTTTTGTGAAAACAATTTGAATACTATTTATTTAGTTTGGCAGTATTGTATATTTGCGCTTTAAAGAGATCTTTTTTTGTTTTAAATAGAAATTTATACCTATAAAAATATTAAAAATAAAAAGATGGTTATTAGAAAAGGGAATCCCGAAGACATGAAAGCCGTCTTGGAACTTATTCAGGAGTTAGCCGATTTCGAAAAAGAACCGGATGCCGTAGTGGTAACGGCCGAAGATTTGATTCGTGATGGTTTTGGTAAAACGCCTTTATTTCATGTTTTTGTAGCCGAAGTGGAATCAGAACTTACAGATGGCAAACAGGGGAAGCAAATCGTTGGAATCGCCTTGTATTATTATCGCTATTCTACCTGGAAAGGCAAAACAATTCACTTAGAAGATCTAGTGGTGAAGGATAAAATGCGCGGCACGGGAGTGGGTTATGCACTTTATTCTGAAATCATAAAGCAAGGCCAAAAAGATAAAGTTCGAAGAATCGAATGGAATGTCCTTGATTGGAATACGCCTGCGATAGCATTTTATGAAAAATCGGGCGCAAGAGTATTAGACGATTGGAGAGTAGCACAAATGGACGAAGCCGCAATCAACTATTTCGTCGAAAATAAATTGAAATAAAAATCTTCTTCGAAGGAGAGGGAGAAGAAACATAACTATTTAGATTTTAAATCTAAAATTAAGCATAAAATATTCGGGTTTTGTTTCAAACTTAAAATCTGAAATCTGAAATCTAAAATCTAAAATAACATGAGAGTATTCAAATTTGGCGGCGCTTCCGTGAAAGATGCCGAAGGAATTAAAAACGTATATGACGTTTTACAAAAAGTGGGTTACGAAGACATATTGTTGGTGGTTTCTGCCATGGGAAAGACCACAAATGCTCTTGAATTAGTAATAAAAAACTATTTCGAAAAATCGCCAGCATTACAATCCTCCGTACAGGAAGTGAAAAAATACCACAACCAAGTCTTGTTAGACTTGTTCGAGGACGACAAAAATGAAGTGTTTACCGCGGTAAACACGCAGTTTTCAGATTTGGAATATTTTTTGGCGCACAATAAATCACCAAATTACAATTTTGTATATGATCAAATAGTGAGTTATGGCGAATTGATTTCGACTACAATTTTGAGTCATTTCATGAGCTTTATGGGCATCAAAACACAATGGCTAGATGTGCGAAACTTCGTTAAAACCGATTCGAATTACAGAGATGCCGAAGTAGATTGGGAATTGACCCAAAAAAATATTGCCAAAAACGTAAAACGTAAAATATTGAACATCACCCAAGGATTCTTGGGTTCAGATGAAAACAATTTCACCACAACCTTAGGTCGTGAAGGTTCGGATTATACTGCGGCTATTTTTGCCTACTGCTTGAATGCCGAAAGCGTAACCATTTGGAAAGATGTGCCCGGAGTGATGAATGCCGATCCTCGCTATTTTGAAAACGCCAGTTTGTTGAACCAAATTTCCTATCGCGAAGCCATTGAATTAGCCTTTTACGGAGCAACCGTTATTCACCCAAAAACTTTGCAACCTTTGCAAAAAAAAGAAATTCCCTTATATGTAAAGTCGTTTATAAATCCAATGTTGTCAGGAACAAGTGTTGCCAAAGGCGCTGACTTGGAACCTTATTTACCTTGCTTTATTGTCAAAAGAAACCAATTGTTGATTTCTCTTTCCTCCATAGATTTTTCTTTTATTATGGAAGAGAATATCAGTGAAATTTTTGCATTGTTCCACCAATTCAAACTGAAAGTAAACTTAATCCAAAATTCGGCCATTAGTTTTTCGGTTTGTGTTGAAGATAAATTTGACAACTTCAAGAATTTGAATGCTATTCTATCCAAGAAATTTAAGGTCGAATATACAGAAGATGTAACCTTGTACACCATTCGCCATTTTGATGAAAAGGCGGCTCAAACCGTGGAAGAAAACAAAACAGTGATTCTAAAACAGGTGAGCCGGGAAACCATGCAAATTGTGACAAGGGAAAGTTAAATCCCCAGCGCTCCCCGAAGGGAAGAAATCACAAATAAAAACTTATAGATATTCGTTTACAGACGAAAAGCTGATTTATAATCAAAATTTCGACATTACAATTTACCGATTATAAATACTACTTTTGATACTTTCGAGTTATAGTATTTATGTTGAAGAATCTCTTGTTTTTATTGGTAATTAGCTGTTTTTCTGGGC
>CANHNG010000278.1 GCA_947461915.1 Flavobacteriaceae bacterium | reverse complement strand
TGCGGCTTTCAGTTGAAACATTTCAATACTTTCAAAACCCACACAACTATTGCTCGCACCCGTATCTAGTATAAAATTACCCTTCACGCCATTAATGCTTGCTTTCATGAGCAAATGTTGAGTTTTGGTCACTTTGAATGTTATTTTCTGGTAGCTTTCTTTTTTAAGAATATCGGGAAGGATTTTCATAAATTAAAATAGGATTACTCAAATGTAGTTTAAAATATAAAAACGGACCAATCAAAATAGTAACTTTGTGGCGTTAAAAACAAGCGAATGATTATTACCGATACCCACACTCATTTATATTCCAACGAATTTGATGAAGACCGCGACGAAATGATTCAACGTGCCATTGACGCTGGTGTTTCGCGATTTTTTATTCCAGCTATTGATGCTACTTTCACGCAATCCATGTACGATTTGGAAAAGAAGTATCCCGATAATATATTTCTAATGATGGGCTTACACCCCACGCACGTAAAAGAGAATTATCTCCAAGAATTAGAGCATGTAGAGGAACAATTGGCCAAAAGAAAATTCTATGCCGTTGGTGAGATAGGGATTGATTTGTACTGGGATAAATCGCATTTGGATGAACAAAAAATTGCTTTTAGAAAGCAAATCCAGTTGGCTAAACACTATAAATTGCCTATTGTAATTCATTGCCGTGAGGCTTTTGAAGAAATTTTTGAAATTTTGGAAGAAGAAAAATCCACAGATTTATTCGGTATATTCCATTGTTTCTCGGGAACTCACGAGCAGGCCTTACGAGCCATTTCTTATAATATGAAACTGGGGATAGGGGGAGTGGTGACTTTCAAAAACGGAAAAATTGACCAATTTTTGAGTCAGATTGATTTGAAACACCTTGTCCTTGAAACCGATTCTCCTTATTTGGCTCCAATGCCCTATCGTGGGAAACGCAATGAAAGTAGCTATTTAGTTCATGTTGTCGATAAATTGGGGTTGATTTACAATCTTCCCAAGGAAGAAATAGCAAGGATTACCACCGAAAATTCTCGAACTGTTTTTGGGATTTAAGGCATAATTTGCCTGTTTTTTATAATTTTTTTGTTTATTTGTTATTAAAAATATACGCTATATGTCAAAATTTGACGCGATTCGCCCGTTTTACGACGCCGAAGTTAATGAAGCCATTATCTCTTCCATAAATCATCCGATGATGAAAGCCTTGATGAATTTCACTTTTCCGGAAGTGGAGGATTCGGTTTGGAAAGAACAACTTAAAAAAACGCATTCCATTCGTGATTTTCAATGTAATTTTATCTATAATTCTGTCCAAAGGGTGCTGGAGAAAACATCCGACGGATTAACCACATCGGGTTTTGAAAAGTTAGAAAAAAACACTTCTTATTTGTTCATTTCCAATCATCGAGATATTCTTTTGGATACCTCATTGCTAAACGCCTCTTTGTTCGAGCATGGATTAGTTATGACCGCGTCGGCAATTGGGGATAATTTGGTAACAAAATCATTTATAAAAATATTGGCTAAATTAAATCGGAATTTTTTAGTGCAGCGCGGATTAACCCCTCGTGAAATGCTGGAAAGTTCCAAATTATTGTCCGAATATATTGGGCAGTTGTTGCTTCGGGAAAATCGTTCGGTCTGGATTGCCCAGCGAGAAGGCAGAACCAAAGACGGGAATGATGCCACCAATCCGGGTGTTTTAAAAATGCTTGGAATGGGTTCAGACGAACAAGATTTGATGGACTATTTCAAGAAAATTAAAATAGTTCCTGTTTCTATTTCTTATGAATATGACCCAACGGATGCCTTGAAAATGCCCCAAATTTTAGCAGAGGCCAATCAAGAAATCTATATTAAAGAAAAAAATGAGGATTTCATTACCCTTATGAGAGGTGTTTTGGGTCCTAAAAGGAGAATTCACATCCATGTTGGGGATGTTATCAACAAGGAAATGGATGCCATTAAAGTTGAATTTGACAATTCCAATAAGCAAATACAAGCCTTAGCACAAGTTATAGACGACTCCATTTTGAGCACTTACAGGCTTTGGCCAACTAATTATATTGCCTATGATATCGTGAATCAAACCAATACCTATTCCCACATGTATTCTGAAAATGAGAAATCACTTTTTGAACGCAGATTAGAAATGAGAATTGACCACAATAACCCATTAGTATTGCAAAGCTTTTTGGCGATGTATGCCAACCCCGTTGTCAACAAACTGAAATACGAAAATGTCGTCTAAAGTCAAAATACTTCTGATTTATACCGGTGGAACCATTGGTATGAAGAAGGATTTTGAAACGGGATCACTCCAGGTTTTTGATTTTAAAAAGTTGTTGCAAAAAATCCCAGAACTAAAACAACTCGATTGCGCTATTGAGACAATTTCATTCGAAAAACCAATCGATTCCTCTAATATGAATCCCGGGAAATGGTCAGAAATCACCACAATCATTGAAGACAACTATACCCAGTTTGATGGATTTGTGGTGCTCCACGGTTCTGATACAATGTCCTATTCCGCATCTGCATTGAGCTTTATGCTTGAAAACTTGTCAAAACCCATCATTTTTACGGGATCTCAGTTGCCAATAGGGGATTTAAGAACTGACGCCAAAGAAAATCTAATTACGGCTATCCAAATTGCTTCCTTACAAGAAAAGGGTCATCCCCTAATTAATGAAGTCTGTCTTTATTTTGAATACAAGCTATACCGTGGAAACAGAACCACAAAGATAAATGCAGAACATTTCAATGCCTTTATTTCTCCAAACTATCCCACTTTGGCCGAATCTGGGGTGCAATTGAAAACAAATCCTGAATTGTTTCTGCCAAAGGCAAGAGGAAAAAAATTGAAAATCCACAAGAATTTGGATCACCGTGTCGTCATTGTAAAAATGTTTCCAGGGATAAGTGAAGCCGTTTTGGAAGCTATTTTTGGAATTCCACAACTCAAAGGGGTTGTATTAGAAACGTATGGCGCAGGAAATGCACCAACGGAGGATTGGTTTTTGTGCTTGTTAAAAAAAGCCATTACAAACGGATTGCACATTGTCAATGTCACACAGTGTTCGGGTGGAAGCGTCAGAATGGGGCAATACGAAACGAGTATTTCGATGAAAGAAATAGGTGTAATCTCAGGAAAAGACATCACCACCGAAGCGGCTATTACCAAATTGATGTACTTGTTAGGGCAAAATGTGGCACCGGCTATTTTTAAAACCATTTTTGAAACGTCAATCCGAGGGGAATTATCATAAAAATCGAATTTTAATTTTCTTTAGTCAATTTTTTTCGTGTTCTTTGCATCCTCAAAATACCTAGAGAGGTGGCCGAGTGGCTGAAGGCGCACGCTTGGAAAGCGTGTATATGGCAACATATCGAGGGTTCGAATCCCTTCCTCTCTGCTGAAACAAGCTTCAAAATAATTCAAAACCTCGAAAACCTTATGTTTTTCGGGGTTTTTTCT
>CANHNG010000277.1 GCA_947461915.1 Flavobacteriaceae bacterium | reverse complement strand
TTCAGCAGAAATGGATAGTTTGTATAATGAATCCGGTGCTACATTAGCGTATCCAAGGGATTTGAATTTGAATGATCTATTCTTCAAATATGGAATTCGAATCAATCCGGATTTGGTAATGGACGAACAAGGAAGCCCCATAAAATTGGCAACTGGAGAACAAGGAAGCGCTTCACAATATCAGGAATTCAACTGGAAATTTGCACCTCAAGTTTATCCAATCAGTTCGCATTCCGTCGTGAAAAACCTAGGCGGTATCAAGTTTGATTTTGCCAATCCCATCGACACATTAAAGAACGGAATCAAGAAAACGATTCTGCTGCAATCTTCTCCCTATTCTAAGAAAATAGGAGCTCCGGTCGAAGTCAATTTGAACAGCGTTTCCGAAGAAACTTCGCCAAGTGATTACCTCAACAAAGGAAATATTCCACTTTCAGTTTTATTGGAGGGTCCGTTTCATTCGATGTTCGAAAATCGAGTATTGCCTTTTGAACAAAAATCATTTGAAGCCAGAGGGAAAGAAAATAAAATGATCGTGATTTCGGACGGAGATTTGATTCGGAACCAATTGGACAAAAACTTTCAACCAGTGGAATTGGGTTACGACCAACGTTCCGGAAATTTGTATGACAACAAGGATTTCCTGATGAATTGCGTCAATTATTTACTCGACGACAACGGACTTATTAACATTCGAAGCAAAGATCTTGATTTACCTTTATTGGATAAAGAAAAAGTTTACGAGAGATATACCGGCATACAATTCCTAACTATCGGGCTTCCAATTCTAATTTTATTGAGTTTTGGCTTCCTATTTACCTTCTTCAGAAAAAGGAAATACAGCCATTAATGTTAATAAAAAAAATCAAAAAGTAAGATTGTTTACAATATATTTGTTCCAAGTATTTTTTTAAAGTAGACTAAAATATTTACCGAAAAATAAAACATAACAGATGAAATTCATAGTATCGAGTTCGTACTTATTAAAACAATTACAAGTTTTAGGCAACGTTATCAACAGTAGCAATACCTTGCCTATTTTGGATAACTTTCTTTTTGAATTGGATCATAAAGCTTTAACGGTTTCTGCCTCCGATTTAGAAACTACGATGTCAGCCACTTTAGACATTGATTCCACTAGCAAAGGGAGCGTTGCTGTTCCTGCAAAATTGCTTTTGGAAATCCTTAAAACCTTTCCAGAACAACCGTTGACTTTCACTGTTGAAGAAAACAGCACCATAGAAATTAGTTCTAATTCCGGAAAATATGCTTTGGCTTATGCTCCGGGAGAAGAATTTCCAAAGTCGATAAACTTAGACGAACCTTCCGTAACCTTGGTTCCTGCCGAAGTTTTGGCAACAGCCATCAGCAAAACCATTTTTGCTGCAGGAAACGATGATTTACGTCCGGTAATGTCGGGTGTATTCTTCCAATTTTCTCCCCAAGGATTGACATTTGTTGCCACTGATGCCCATAAATTAGTGAAATATGCACGAACTGATGTAACTGCATCACAAGTAGCCGATTTTATTATGCCGAAGAAACCATTGACTATTTTGAAAAATATTCTTGGCGTTTCGGATGCGGAAGTGAAAATTGAATACAACGATTCAAATGCCACTTTTTCTTTTGATAATTATGTTTTAATGTGTCGTTTGATTGATGGAAAATATCCCAATTACGAAGCGGTAATTCCAAAAGAAAATCCAAACAAATTGATGATTGATAGAACACAATTTTTGAATTCTGTTCGTCGTGTTGCGATTTTCTCCAACAAAACCACTCACCAGATTCGATTGAAAATTGCCGGGGCGGAATTGAATATTTCAACCGAAGATATTGATTACTCAAACAAAGCTGAAGAGCGATTGACTTGCGATTATCAAGGTGACGATATGCAAATAGGGTACAACTCCCGTTTCTTGACTGAAATGTTGACCAATCTGCAATCCGATTTAATTATGCTTGAAATGTCTTTGCCAAACAGAGCCGGAATCCTGACTCCAGTAGATGGATTAGAAGATGGTGAAACGGTAACGATGCTAGTAATGCCGGTGATGTTGAACAACTAATTGTAAGGTTTCTGATTCAAGACTTTTGGATTATTAAAAACGCTATTAACCAAACCCTTTTTATATTTGAAAAAACCGTCCCGATTAATCGGGGCGGTCTTTTTACTCGTGCATAACCAAGATTGGAATATTGGCAACATTTGCGAATTTCTCTGCCAAACGAGGTCTAAACAGTTCAACAAAAAAGTTTCTTTTATAAGTGAGCATAGCCAAAACATCAATTTCTTTGAACAAGATAAAATCAAGAATTGTTGCTTTTACCTCATCACTTGGAATGACAGAAAAAATAACGGGTTCTTCCTCAAATTCAGCTTCCCAATGTTTTATAATGGCGTCAGACACATCGGAATTACTGGTTTTCACATAAAGACATCTTACTTTGGCATTCATTTTTTTGGCGATTGCTAACACTTCTTTAAGTGCTTTTTTATCTTTAGCCCTATAACGAGTAGTGAAACCTATAGTTTCTGTTTTTTTGAATTTTGCTTCTAATGGCACACACAGCACAGGGACATCAATCGTATTAATAACCGAACCGGTATTGGTTCCCAAGAAAAAAGCTTCCCATCCTGAAGCGCCCGAAGTACCCATCACCACAAAATCTATAGCATCTTCTTTGATAGCTCTTTTGATATTGAAAATTAAATTTCCATCCATCAGTCGGTGGCTCATTTTTATTTTGTCCAGATTTCGTTCTTCGGCGATAGCGCGAAGTTTGGGAATTTCTTCCTTAAACATATCAAATTCGGATAATTGAAGCGAGTCAAAAATGACATTATAATTCTCGGGAAAATACTGGTTGTCGTATATGGGCAGGTCAAATGTGTGCAATAAAACGAGTTCAGCTTGCACTATTTTAGCAAATTCCAAAGCGTGCACAAAAGCATTAGTGGCCGTTTCGGAAAAATCTGTGGGAAACAAAATTTTTTTCATTTTAGTACGATTTAAAGTTGTTTATCTATCAAAGGTAGTGAAAAAATTAAAATACAAAAGTATAATTATCAGGTATTTAAGGTGTATTTTTCAATGGAATGAAGCAATATTCATGTTGAAATAGGCGATGTTAAAATTCATTATTACTATCCCAAAAACAAAAAAATATTGTTTTTAAACCGTACCGAACCCAAGCAAACGATTACTTTTCATGCAGTACTAAAATGGGGGTTTTGCTTTGAAAAGAGAGCTTTTGTGTCAAACTTTGGGTAAATAATTCTTCTATAAGATTGCGTTTATGAGTTAACATGGCTAAAACATCAATTTCTTGTTGCACCAAAAAATCGTTAATTGTTTTTTTGATGTTATCGTTTGGAATAACAAAAAATTCAACGGCTTCCTTTTTAAAATCAGATTGCCACTTTTCAATACGTTCATACGTCAGCTTGGAGTTAGATGTTTTAAC
>CANHNG010000276.1 GCA_947461915.1 Flavobacteriaceae bacterium | reverse complement strand
CTGTGGCTGATGTCGATCATCAAAACCGTGCTCATTTGGGATTTGTATTGGGTTTCTTCGACCACCAAATCATTTTCAGTCAGCATAAAATCGGCCACGCCGTTATTGATTTGGGCGTTTCTCAGACTCTCGGTCAGGGAAATGCGTTCCAATCCATCCCCAAAATGAAATTCGCGAAATTCTCCGGTATGTTCGTCGCCATTTCCAGCGTGTTTTGTTTTGTGGTTTCCGGTTCCGCTTCGCTTTAGATTCCCAAATATGTTGTCCAAAGCTTGCTGGCGAATGGCTCTTTCCGTTTTGGCGGTGATTCCCAAACCCGAGGTTCCGTCGTCTTTGAGTTCCTCTCGAATATATCCTTTTTTCTTTAAATCTTCGATGAAATCATCGATGGTATAGTGTTCGTCGGTGAGTTTGTATTCCGTGTCCAATTCCCGCAACCAATCGATGGCTTCATCGAAATCGCCCGAAGTATGGGTGATTAATTCCTTGAAAATCGAAAAGAGTTTATCAAACGGAGACTGGAACGGCGCTTCATAGGCCTTGAAATAAAATCCTTTTTTGATGGTGCTTTTCATAGGTTTTAAAAGTACATTATTTTGAAAAGAACCTAAGCCAAACGTTTATTAATTTTTAGTTAAAAACCATTTCGTTTTTCAATGACAACTCCTCTATTGAAAAAACTGCCTGATTTACCCTGTTTGATTCGAAAAACCGGAGGATTCCCTAAGAGTTAAAATTCCCAAACAATCTTTTAATTTATCATTATTTTACCACCTAATAAACTAAAAATCAGTACCTTTAAGTATAAATTAATTGTTTAATCTTATCTATTTTTATCATGTACCAAGTAATTCTTCAAGACAGAAAAGAAGCCGGCATATTACTTTCTCAAAAATTGGAAAAATACCAGAATAGTGACGCCATCATTCTTGCCGTTCCTCGGGGGGGAGTCCCTATTGGGTACGAGATTTCCAAAAACTTACACCTTCCATTGGATATTATCCTTTCCAAAAAAATTGGACATCCTTTAAACAAAGAATATGCCATAGGGGCCGTCTCACTGGATTCAACGATTATCAATCAGCATCCTGACATTCCAAAAGAATACATTGAAAGGGAAATAAAACACCTCAGGGAATCAATGAAAGACAAATACAATCTCTACATGGGCTACCGAAAACCAGCCAATATAAAGGGTAAAACAGTAATTGTGGTGGATGACGGCATTGCAACAGGAAACACCCTACTTGCCAGCATAGAGATGTTGAAAAAAAGGCATCCTAAAAAAATTATTGTGGCAGTACCCGTAGTGCCATTTGACACCGTAAAAGTATTTGAACAAAACACAGATGAATTTGTGTACCTGATGGCGCCTAAAGATTTCAGGGGTGTAGGACGGTTTTACGAATCGTTTGAACAAGTGTCCGATGATGAAGTGATTCGAATGCTAGGTGTAGCCAATCTGATAGAATAAACGATGTTAATCCGTATTGTTTCTTTTAAAATTTGTCCATCATGAAAAGAGAAGAAATAAGCATCCCTTTGGCTTCTGTGACATTAAAAGGGGAATTGGTGCTTCCGGAAAACGCTCTGGGTATTGTTGTTTTTTCGCACGGCAGCGGCAGCAGCCGCTTTAGTCCCAGAAATAAAATGGTAGCAGAATTAATCCAGCAACACGGCATGGGTACTTTATTGTTTGATTTGCTGACAGAGCAAGAAGACCGAATTTACGAAAACCGATTTAACATTGATTTGCTGGTGAGCCGGTTGATTGAGGCAACAGAATGGCTCATGCACAATGTAGAAACCCAGGAATTCTCCGTGGCCTATTTTGGGGCAAGCACCGGTGCGGCATCAGCCTTAAGGGCTGCTGCCTATTTTGAAAAAAAAATAAAAGCGGTGGTGTCGCGTGGCGGACGACCCGATTTGGCCTTAAAGGCGTTGCCTATGGTAACGGCACCAACTTTGTTGATAGTGGGACAACTCGATGTTCCGGTGATTCAAATGAACAAACAGGCGTTTGACCAACTGCATTGCATAAAGGAAATGAAAATAATTCCTGGAGCCACCCATTTGTTCGAAGAGCCCGGAAAATTGATAGAAGTTGCCGAAATGGCCATTTCATGGTACAAAGAGTACTTCATAAAATAGGAAAAAAATCCTCTTGACGTGTTGCCAAAAGGGTATTACTCCTCGCTTGCCAAATGTATTTTTTGATACAGATGATTCAACAGCACTTGGTACCGACTGATTTCAAGTAAATCTTCATCCTCTTCGGAAAAATCGTGTAAATCGTCTAATAAATCACTTACTTCCACCAATTTATTGTTGGCTTCCTTGGTTTGTTTTTTGGCAATCAAATCTATTATTTCCTGTACCTCATTTTTTAATGCCGCAAATTTAGTGTGGTCCATGTCGTATTTTTATAAATTTTCTGAGTGGTTGGTCTCGTTAAACTTCTTCACAATTTGTTTCAATTTTTCTTTGCGTAAAACTTTAGCGGCTTTCACTTTATCCTGTTCTTTGTGCAACTTATCGTTGTGTTTCTTTATATTTCTCTCGTTGTTTCTTCCCATTTTAGTGCTCTTTTTATTTCTTCCAAAGTTTTATTGGTGAAAATTAATTGGTTAATTATGTGTTGTCGCAATAAATCTAAATCATCGTATTCAAAATATTTAGCCCAAGACGTTAGATTGAATAAGTTCCTGATTTGCTTTATTTTTTTCGTGGTTTCAAAACTGGTTCTCAGCATGGCTTTCGTATCATAATTCGGATTGTTTTTATGCTGGTAATTAACGGTTTTGTTAGTATAATTTACTTCTAGGTAATACAATTCTTCTTCCGCATTATCGGTATAAAAATCGTTCCAAGCGGCAAAACCCAGTTTCGTTTTAGACGAGGATGCCGGTTCCATTGGCTCCAGCCTCCATTTGCTATTAGCCAATCTCCCCCAATGGTTGGAGAGTCTATACATTCCCAATTCGGTGTAATAATACGTACTTCCTGATTTGCTTTCGAATTGCACCTCTAAATTTTCAATGGCTTTTGCTGCGATTTCACGGAAAACACAAAACGTATTTTTGAAAGAATTGGGACTGGGACGAAATGATGCTTTCATAAGACAAAGATAATCACAAAGTCAAGAATAACCCAAGGCAAATAATAATTGATTAGCTTTGCCCCATAGAATTTTATTAAAATCAAATGGATTATGACCAAGTCTTCACAAGAAAAAATGCTGCAAAAAGGGGTTTATACCGGAATAATGGAAAAGGATGAAAACAACAACTTTTTTTGTGGTGAGTATTTATTGGATTACAAAATGGCGATGTCCAATCACGCCCTAGGCGATTGGATTACCATAAAATCAGTTATTGAAAATCCGAGTGACATCAGCTACAACAAGTATCCCAAAAAATCCAAAAACTTCGACAAGGCCAACAACAATCCCCAACAATAGTTTTTTCAGGCAACT
>CANHNG010000275.1 GCA_947461915.1 Flavobacteriaceae bacterium | reverse complement strand
TTTATGGTTAGAATTAATAAGTTGAGGTAAAACAGCAACAACACTTTAATACAACTACTTACGATATACATTAATTAATCAAGCGAAGGGGTTTAGGTATGGTCTTTAGTATACATTGTGTTTTAAAACAAGTAATAACTATAAAAAAAGATTAAGATTTTTTAAGCATTGATTTTAAGAGTATTGTTTTGAATTTATTGTTAAGTCTTTAAATACTTACTTAACCTCCTAAAAAATGATGAGATACAATAATATCACAACCCCTTCGTTTATAAATCATTCTCCTACAAACATTTTTCAATGAACTAAAAAATTACTTTTTAAAATTTAAGTTTTACCGCGGTTATCAAAGTCAATACGAATGCTTTGTGCTATTGAAAGTGGAACTTTTTATTTACTAACTAATTTTTTAATCATGAAAAACCAAACCAAAAACATTTTTATTGTTGGTATTCTAATTGTGGCGGCCTTGTACTTTCGGAGTTGTGCTTGCCAAAGAAAAAAAGAACAAGAAAGGCCAGTTGTTCAGCGTAATGTGACTTTACTGACGCGTCCACCAATACTGGAGTTGGATATTCCGTTTCAGAAATTTGAAATCGACCCTAGCCAACCCAATGTTTTGTATTCTAAATATGGAGCTAAAATCAACATCCCATCGAATGCCTTTTTGGATGAAAACGGTACTGTAATCAAGGAAAAAGTGGTTCTTTCCTTTCGAGAGTTTTACAACCCCTTGGACTTTTATTTGGCAGGAATTCCGATGGAATACCAAGACGGTGGTGTGGAAAAAGTATTCGAGTCTGGAGGTATGGTCGAATTGAATGCCAGCTCCAACCAGAACCCGCTTTTTGTTAATCCAGCCAACAAAATAAAAGTGGACTTGTACTCTTGGACAAAATCCAAGGATTTCAATCTATATGATTTGGATAAAAGCACCGGAAAATGGATTGAAAAAGGCAAGGACTCCATCATTAGTGGCAATGCCACAAGTGATTTTAATGCTTTACCACCGATTCCACCTTTGCCAAAAATTGCCACGCCATTCGCCTTCAAGATTCAGGATGAAACCAATCAATATCCTGAACTCAAAGAATATGAAAACGTGTTATTTGACCCCGTAGATCCTAGTAAATGCAAGATGTCGGATGCGCCAGAAATGAGTGTAAAGCCCCTTTCAAACGGATTGTTTGAGGTGAGTGCTTCCTTAAAATTATCCAAAATAAACATTGAAAATAAATGCCAATGTTATTTGGCTTTTGAAAAAGGGAAGAATTATAAAACTGCGTTAAAAACCTATCAAAAGAAATACTCCAGATTATTAAAAGAAAGAGAGCAAACCAGAAAAAAAATTAAAAAGCAATGGGATGATTATTATGCTGTTGTCAATCAGTACCGAAAGTATGACGTGAAAAGACTTACCGGGGAAGAAAAAATCATCAGAAGCTTAACGATAAACAATTTTGGTTTTGTCAATTGTGACCTACCTATTGATTATCCAAAAGGAGGGAAGGTAGACCCTATTTATGTGGATGAATATGGCAACCCCATAACCCTCAGCAATGTGGTTTTGGTGGAAAAAAATACCAATGCCTTGTTTCGCTATACGACTACTATTCGATACAATCCACAAGCGGACAATTTGTTGTGGGGGATTACCAACGATAAAAAAATCGCCTATTTTAAAAACGAAGATTTTAAAAAGTTGATAGCTGTTAAGGGTAAACAAAAACTTCAAATGCATGTGTATAAAAGCAAGTGGAACAGTTATGAAGCTATTATGAAACTATTATTTTAAAAAACATAAATATGAAAATAAAACTTGTATTTGCCCTCTTTTTAACCCCCTTGATTTTTGGGTTTGCCCAGTTTAAATACAGTAAAAAATCAGCGCCACTCGAAGCGGTTCTTATTGTAGGCAATACCGAAAAGGGAACCCTATCGTCCATAAAGGACATGAATACGTTGGCATTAATTTTTGAAAACCGAGGCATTAAAGTCACCAAATTTTATGATAGGAACACTAATTGGGAAGCCATAAAAAAGGCAGCTAAAAGCGCTAGCTTTTTCGTTTATTCGGGACATGGCAGTACCATGGGAATTAATGGGAAAACAGGAGGCTTGTGTTTAAACCAGATGATTAGCACTAAGCAAATTTTAGAAGAACTTCAACTCAAAAAAAATGCCGTGATCCTTTTTAAATCAGTGTGTGGGGGAGCGGGTTCTTCGGCAGATGATTCTAAGGACATTGGTATCGAAGAGGCGACCACCCGAGTGACGGACTATGCACAGCCTTTTTTCACTATTGGCGCCGCCTGTTATTATGCAGATAACTATGAGGATGGGATACATCAGTTTCTGACTCATTTTTTAGCTGGGATGACTACTGAGGAGTGTTATACTGCGAATACACAACATGATTATGTGTGCCGTGAAATCTCACAACCTTTTTCACTTGACCGTAAAAAACAAATTGCCATTTCAAGCGACCAACCCGGGGGCATGACCACCCAATATGTTTTTAAGAACGGAAAAACCACCTATAAAAAAATCCCATCTTTTAAGAATTATGATATTGCCTTTGTGGGGAATCCTGACTGTACCATTGAAGAGTTGGTAGAGGAATAATTTTTTAAAATAATTTATCAAAATCGGGGAAACCGTAAAATTCTTAATTTCTAATCAATAAATTTTGTAACTCAAATAATAAAATAATTATGAAAAAAATAATAATTGCTGTTAGTTTATTTATAACCCCATTTTCTTATTGTCAAACAGCAGAAGAATACTTGAAGAAAGGGGTTTCTAAAGTTGATTTGAATGACCACCAAGGAGCCATAGCCGATTATTCAAAAGCTATTGAAATTAATCCTAAATATGGCGATGCATATTTTAATAGAGGGGTTTCTAAAGTTGAATTAAAAGACTTTCAGGGAGCTATGGCAGATTATTCTAAAGTTATTGAAATTAATCCTAATGATGACGATGCGTATTATAACAGAGGACTTGTTAAAGCAGATATAGAAGATCATCATGGAGCAATAGCGGATTACACTAAAGCTATTGAAATTAATCCTAATGATAATAGGACTTATTATAATAGAGGAAATTCAAAATTTGATTTGGAGGACTACCTAGGAGCAATAACAGATTATTCAAAAGCTATTGAAATTGAATCGAATGATGGTCGTTATTATTATAACAGGGGATTTGCTAAAGGAAAATCAAATGACAACCCAGGAGCCATAGCGGATTATTCAAAGGCTATTAAAATTAATCCTAATAAAGATATTTATTATTTCAGCAGAGCGGTTTCTAAAGTTGATTTGAAAGACTACCATGGGGCAATAGAAGATTATTCAAAGGCAATTGAAATTAATCCAAAAGATAGTGAAGCTTATTATAATAGAGGTTATGCTAAATCTGATATATAGGATTTGCAAGGAGCTATTGATGATTATACAAAGGCAATCGAGTTGAATCCTAAT
>CANHNG010000274.1 GCA_947461915.1 Flavobacteriaceae bacterium | reverse complement strand
GTGGCGCATCACCTCGATATAGAAATCTTCTCCAAATTCCTGTTTCCACCAAAGCAAGGCTTCTTCTGCTTGGTTTTCGCCCAAATTCAAAATCTTACTTGGTATTTCCCCATAAAGATTTCCAGATAAAACAATGATGTCTCCCTTGTATTGTTGAATGACTTTTCGATCTATTCTGGGCACATAATAAAAGCCTTCCGTGTACCCAATCGAGGACATTTTGGCCAAATTATGGTAGCCTTTCTTGGTCTTTGCCAAAAGCACTACTTGATATCCATTATCTTTCACGGACTTGTTTTTATGGTCTTCGCAAACAAAAAATTCGCAACCAACGATGGGTTTCATTGAAACTTCGGTCGGGGCTTCGCCTTTTTCAACAGCTTCCTTATTTTTGGTTTCAGCTGCTTTATTATGGTATAAAATATCACGAACAAAGTGAAAAGCTCCCATTAAATTAGCGTGATCAGTAATTGCAACTGCTGGCATTTTTTGCTGCGAAGCTGCCTTGACCAAGGCCGCAACGCTAATCGTGGATTGCAAAACCGAAAACTGCGTGTGATTATGCAAATGCACAAAATCAGAATCGATTAAGATTTGTTTATTATCGGAAAGTTCCTGTTTCGAAATGGGTGCTGCTTGTTGACCACCCAATTGCTGCCGAATTTTATCAGATGCTTCCTTTAAATTGATATGTTGCAAGCCAATAAGCTGAATTTCTCGCGGATTTTTGAGTTGGAAATCCTCGAAATACTCTTGCTCGACTTCGAGTTCCTTTTTGGTAAAAACACCCGTACGAATCAATTCGAAAAAGCAACGCGTTGTTGCCTCCACATCGGCGGTGGCATTGTGCGCTTCAGAGAAAGGTTTATTAAAAAGATAAGAGTGCAATTCGGTTAGTGTTGGCAGTTTAAATTTTCCGCCACGACCTCCAGGCAAACGTAATAAAGAAGCGGTTACTTCGGTACATGTATCGAGAATTGGCATCGTACCCATTGGACTTTCAATCCCCAATCTATAAAATTCGCAACCCATAATATTGATGTCAAAACCTAGATTTTGACCCACAATAAATTTGGTCTTAGATAAAGCACTATTAAATTTTTCCAACACTTCAGCCAAAGAAATTCCTTCGGCTTCGGCCAACTCAGTGGAAATACCGTGAATTCTCTCCGCATCATACGGAATATTGAACCCTTCTGGTTTCACCAAATAGTCTTGATGTTCGATGACTCTTCCCATATCATCGTGGAGCTGCCAAGCGATTTGAATACATCTTGGCCAGTTGTCCGTGTCAGAAATGGGTGCGCCCCAACGCTTTGGTAATCCTGTGGTTTCGGTATCGAATATTAAGTACATAGTTGGATTTTAATGCTTTGCAATTGCCTGAAATTACATTTAGCAGTTTTCAAATTTAGAATTTTTTAGTTGAAAACATTGTGGAAGTTATCAACAAAAATGACACCAATAAACCCAAATAAATTAACAACTCTTCTTTTTGGATGTCGTAGTATTTAAACCAAATAAAACATTAAAAATTAAGTTTAAAAATAACTTTTCGAAAAAACAATTACGATGAAAAACAAACAAAAAAGTCTATTTAAACAAAACAAACAGAGTTAATTATTATTTAAAATCAATATTTTTATTGATTTATATCCTAAAAATAAGCACTTTAGCCTTTGAAAAATACCGATGTAGTAAAAACAGTATGGATTTCCACTTTAAACTAAGTTCGTTGTGAAAGAAAAAAAAGTTAAAAACGAGAAGAGTACAGAAAATCATAAACAGATTAACAGAAGTGGTCAATCACCATAAAACCATTTTGGGTATCGTATATAAGTAAATAATAAAATTGACCACTTTATTTTTTTTTATAAATTTGCTCCCATTGTTTCAATTTTAGTCAACGGACTAGGATTGCAAAAAGAAATACACTTAAAAAAATAGTTAAAAATGAGTACTACATTATTCGACAAAGTATGGGATTCGCACGTAGTGCGTAAAATTGAAGATGGACCAGACGTGTTTTTTATAGACCGTCATTTCATCCATGAAGTTACAAGTCCCGTTGCTTTTTTGGGGTTAAAGGAAAGAGGGATCACCGTTTTGTATCCAGAACGCACTTTTGCCACTGCCGATCACAATACGCCAACCATAAATCAACACCTGCCCGTTGAAGATGCTTTATCAGCCAACCAGTTAAAAGCATTGGAAGATAACGCAGCAGAATACGGCATTTCGCACTGGGGATTAGGACATCAAAAAAATGGAATTGTACATGTGGTAGGTCCTGAAAACGGAATTACTTTGCCGGGTGCAACGATTGTTTGCGGCGATTCACACACTTCTACTCACGGTGCTTTTGGCGCTATTGCTTTTGGTATCGGAACTTCCGAGGTGGAAATGGTTTTGTCTACGCAATGTATCATGCAACCGAAACCTAAGAAAATGCGGATCAACGTGAATGGTAAATTGAGTAAAGGAGTGGGTCCAAAAGATGTAGCTCTTTATATTATTTCTCAATTAACTACTTCTGGAGGTACCGGATATTTTGCAGAATATGCAGGAAATGTTTTTGAAGACATGTCTATGGAAGGTCGTATGACTGTGTGTAACCTTTCTATCGAAATGGGTGCTCGTGGTGGTATGATTGCTCCTGACCAAAAAACATTCGATTTCTTGGAAGGAAGATTATACGCTCCAAAAGGCGAGGCTTGGAATAAAGCAGTCGCTTATTGGAAAACGTTAAAAACCGATGCTGATGCTGTTTTTGATGCTGAATTAAACATCAACGCTGCAGACATCGAACCAATGATCACTTATGGTACGAATCCTGGTATGGGAATTGGTATCTCAAAAAATATCCCGAATGCCAACCAAGTGGAAGGCGGCGAGGAAACTTATAGAAAATCGTTGGCCTACATGGGCTTTGAAGAAAATGACACAATGATTGGCAAACCAATCGATTTTGTCTTCTTGGGAAGTTGTACCAATGGTAGAATTGAAGATTTTAGAGCTTTTACTGAAATTGTAAAAGGGCGACAAAAAGCAGATAACGTTACGGCATGGTTAGTCCCAGGTTCCCACGTTGTAGAAGCACAGATAAAAGAAGAAGGGCTTTTGGATATTCTTACCGAAGCTGGTTTTGTCCTGCGTCAGCCGGGTTGTTCCGCTTGTTTGGCAATGAACGACGATAAAGTTCCTGCCGGAAAATATGCGGTAAGTACATCCAACAGAAACTTCGAAGGTCGTCAAGGTCCAGGTTCTAGAACCTTATTGGCCAGTCCAATTATGGCTGCAGCCGCTGCAGTTACCGGAAAATTGACAGATCCGAGAGATTTGTTTTAATTGAATGACAATAAAATTTCAAAAAAGAATTAAAAATAAAAGGTTTTAAAAAGTATGATTTATTTTTCCTTAACGGAAAATCTGAAATCTAAAATCCTAAATCTAAAATTACAATGGCATACGATAAATTTAATATCC
>CANHNG010000273.1 GCA_947461915.1 Flavobacteriaceae bacterium | reverse complement strand
TTGGAATTTCGAACGAGTTGTTGCTGAGTCGAACAAGGAATGGAACAATTATTTGAGCCGTATAAAAATTAAAGGCGGTACCGAAAAACAGAAAGTCAAATTCTATACCGATCTCTGGCATTCTTTACTCGGTCGTAAAATTAGTAGTGATGTAGATGGGAAATACTGCGACATGACTGGGAATTATCCCGTTATTCGTCAGATTGAGCTTGGAGCCAACGGGAAGCCCAAACACAATCAATACAACTTTGATGCTTGGTGGGGTAGTCATTGGAACCTGAATGTCCTTTGGTCGATGGTTTATCCTGAGATTATGGATGAATTTTGTGCAAGTATGGTGGAAATGTATAAGCATGGGGGGTTAATTCCCCGAGGTCCGTCGGGAGGAAATTATACCTTTGTAATGATAGGCGACCCTGCTGCATCGTTCTTTGCTTCGGCATATAACAAAGGCATACGCAACTACGATGTACAAAAAGCCTACGAAGGCCTTTACAAGAATGCATTCTTAGGTGGAATACGCGACCGTGCCGGTTACGAAATAGGGGAAAATCCCAAAGGTGGAGGAATGTCTTACTATCTCGAACGAGGCTATGTGCCCGAAGGCATTGAAGGCAAAGGAATGCATCTTGATGGCGCTTCTATGACTTTGGAATATGCCTATCAGGATTGGTGTGTTGGTCAATTGGCAAAAGCACTTGGAAAAAATTCGGATTTTGAAATGTTTAGTAAACGTGCTGAAAATTACAAAAATCTGTGGAATCCACAAACACAGTTCATGCACCCACGAAACATTGACGGAAGCTGGATTGCGAATTTTAAACCCATTGGCGAATCATTTAATTCACCAGGATTTTGTGAAAGCAACTCCGCTATTTACACCAATTTTGTTCCCCACGATTTAGCCGGGTTGATCAAGTTAGTTGGAAGTAAAGAGAAATACACTCAATATCTTGATAGTTGCTTTGTTAAAGCCAAACCAAACCACTTCGTAGCGCCCCATAACAATCATGCTATCAGCTGGGTAGATTACGAAAACCAGCCTTCGTGTCAGATGGCTCATCTGTTTAATTACAGCGGTGCGCCATGGTTAACGCAAAAGTGGGTACGCGAGGTAAAAGAAACTACATTTGGCGATATTACACCTTATGGTGGATATAATGGCGATGAAGATCAAGGACAAATGGGCGCTTTGGGGGTATTGATGTCAATAGGATTGTTTCAAATGGATGGTGGTGCGTCGGTAAATTCACAATATGAAATTACTTCACCACTATTTAATGAAATCAAAATACGGCTAAATACTAAATACTATTATGGAAAGACTTTTGTCATCAAAACAATAAATAATTTACCTGAAAACAACTACATTCAGGGTGCTGAACTAAATGGGCAAAACTGGACAAAATTTTGTTTTCCTCATGAAATTTTCGCAAAAGGAGGTTCTCTTAAACTGACATTGGGGAAACAACCAAATAAAAATTGGGGGATATAAAAATAGTAACTCAAAAACGCCCCATTCTACCCAAATAAAATTGCAAAAAAACAGAATAATATATCATAATAAAAAAATTAGTACTATGAGATTAAAATTTTTAATAGTGTTTTTTTTGACTAAAAGCCTACTAATCAACGGACAAGTATCTATGGATTTAACCAAGTATGTTAATCCATTAGTCGGAACCGATTCAAAAAAAGAATTATCGAATGGGAATACTTATCCCGCCGTTGCTATGCCTTGGGGAATGAATTTTTGGACACCCCAAACCAACAAAATGGGTGATGGTTGGTGCTACCAATATGCTGCTAACAAAATCAGAGGTTTTAAACAAACACACCAACCATCACCATGGATCAATGACTATGGTGCTTTTTCGATTTTTGCAACGACCGAGAATTTGGTTTTCGACGAAGAAAAACGGGAGTCGTGGTATTCACACAAAGCGGAAATCTCTACTCCTCATTATTACAAAGCGTATTTGGCTAATTACAATACAACAGTCGAAATTACGCCTACTGAAAGAGCCGCTTGCTTTAGAATTACCTATCCACAAACAGATAAAGCCTATTTAATTGTAGATGGATTTTTCAAAAATTCTTATATCAAGGTTTTTCCTAAGGAACGTAAAATTATTGGCTTTGCCTGTAATGCTACAGGTGGAGTTCCGTCTAATTTCAAGAATTATTTTGTAATACATGTTGATAAGGATTTTGATCAATCCTTTACGGTAGAAGACGGGACTATTTTGGAGGATAAATTGGAAGTTGAAAGCAAACATTCGGGCAGTATAATCCGCTTTAAAACAAAAGCAAACGAGCAGGTAAATCTTAAAATTGCCTCTTCATTTATAAGTTTGGAGCAAGCTGAACTTAACCTTGAAAGAGAAATTGGAGATAACACTTTCGACCAGATAGTACAAAAGGGCAAAGCGGAATGGAACAAGCAATTAAGCAGAATCTCCGTTGAAGGCGGTACCGATGCGCAACTGACCACCTTCTACACAGCTATGTATCGTACTATGCTTTTCCCGCGCAAGTTTTTCGAATTCGACAAAGACAATAAAATTGTTCACTATAGCCCCTACAACGGAAAAGTGTTGGATGGGTATATGTTTACCGATAATGGATTCTGGGACACTTTCAGAGCAGCATTTCCGCTATTAACTATCGTATTTCCGGAACTAAATAGCCAGATTATGGAAGGGTTGGCAAATGCCTATAAAGAAAGTGGCTGGTTACCCGAATGGGCTAGTCCAGGTCATAGAGATTGTATGGTTGGCTCCAATTCAGCCATTCTTATTACGGACTCTTACCTGAAAGGCATTCCGAATAAAGAGATAAATACGCTTTACGAAGCTATAGTAAAAAATAGCCAGAACGAAGGACCATTAAGCTCTGTAGGGAGGTTTGGAGTAGATTATTACAACAAATTAGGCTACGTACCCTATAATGTAGGAAAAAAAGAGAATACAGCCAGAACATTGGAGTATGCTTTTGCGGATTACAATATTTGGAAACTTTCAAAAGCGCTAAACAGACCACAAAGTGAAATTGACACCTTTGCAAAAAGAGCTCAAAACTATAAAAATGTATTCGACAAATCGGTGAACTTTATGCGAGGCAGAAACGAAGACGGTACTTTCCAATCGCCTTTCCAACCAGATAAATGGGGAGATGCCTTTACCGAAGGATGCTCGTGGCACTGGACTTGGTGTGTGTTTCACGATGTGCAAGGTCTTATTGATTTGATGGGTGGAAAAACTAAATTTATTGAAAAAATGGATTCGGTTTTCATAACACCACCTACTTTTGATTATTCGTATTACAAAAAACAGATTCATGAAATTACTGAGATGTTGATAATGAACATGGGACAATATGCGCATGGAAATCAACCCATACAACACATGCCTTACCTGTATAATTATGCTGGCGAACCTTGGAAAACGCAATATCATGTCAGAGAAATTATGAATAAATTGTACACACCAGCACCTGACGGACTATG
>CANHNG010000272.1 GCA_947461915.1 Flavobacteriaceae bacterium | reverse complement strand
TCGTTGGCTTTGGTCAACTCCGGAGGAATCCACCGGCAGCGTTCCATGTTGACCATAATGGTATTCATGCGCTGCGTAATGGGAACATTCATGTTTTGTATGTGTTCGTGGGTAATCATATAATTCGGTTTGATACCATTTCTTTTTTTGTAATTCAAGATGCCGGCCATTAATTCCTCGTCATACCAATTGCTTTTGGAATCTGTTTTTACATCTCCCGTAACAAAGAGACGGCTTCTGATTTGACCAATGGTTTTCGAGCTGTCGTTGGGTTGGAAGTATTTCACGAACGGATTCATGTCAATGGTGCTCCAACCGCCGTTTTGGTCTATTTTACGGTATTTTTTTAAGGCTTCCCGCAGTCGGTAATACTGCCCAAATTGCTGGTCTTCGTTTTTGTTTAACAAGTTGGCATCCACGAGCAGGGAATCCAGCAGCATCCCGTAAGAGAGATTTTTTCGGGGCAAAAACCAACCCAGTTCTGTTACTTTTTCGGTATCGATTCCCTTGAACACTTTTTCGGCATAAAAGACAAATAGGCACGATAACAGGAGTTCGGTATCGGTTTTGGAAAGTTTTTTGGTGGTTTCGCCATCAAAAATTCCGTCCATTTGGTCTTTGTATGCCACGCTGGACTTCAGCCCTTCGTCCTCGAGTTGGTTCGCTTTGGAATACAACAAATTGGCAAACTCTATAAGTCCTTTTTTGTCGTACCAAATCGACGCATAATTTCGCTTTTGGTATAAGACGGTGACATCCGTTTGGTATTTTTTTAAATCGGGATATTTACTGAAAAAGCCGGATAAATCACTCTTTTTGAGGGTCATTGTGGTGCTTCCAAATAGGGGTTCCCGAAGCGTTTGCATAGGAAAAAGAACTGCTGCGGGCGGATTTATTTTCTTGAAGCCTTGAATAAGGGCGATTGAAAATCCAAATACTATAATTACAATGGATAAAACAAATTTTCTCATGGCGTAATTAGTTTACATAAAGGTAAAAAATATATAAATCACTCATTAAAATAAACTTACAATTAACTTTGTTTTAAAAAAAGAGTGTCGCAGGTCAACTAAGTCAATCGGATTCTTTTTTGGAATCCACAATCCGAGGCTAACTAAACTTCTCCAAGCAATTGTTGCCACTAGAATAATTGGATTCGCCATTGTAGTGCCGGCTATTCTCCTTGTCACCATTCTAATTTTTTCCATTTGAGTCCTGCCGTCTTATATATTTGGTTAATTTTGCAGAAATTTTTTATAAAAGCGTGGGAAGTAAAAACAAGTTAAAACGATTCAAGGAAAACGAAACATTCCATAATGTTTTCCAACCGACAAGGGAAGAAGTAGTAGGAAATTTATTTCCGCTCAGGGGCAAATGGAACGCCGATTTCTTTAAAAACGACCATCCATTGGTGCTCGAATTGGGCTGTGGCAAAGGCGAATATTCCGTTGGCCTAGCCGAAAAATACCCCAATAAGAATTTCGTTGGAATCGACATCAAAGGGGCAAGATTTTGGCGTGGTGCCAAGACGGCCGTTGAAACCGGTTTGCACAATGTGGCATTTATCCGTACCCAAATCGAATTAATCAACCATATTTTTGCCGAAAATGAAGTGGACGAAATTTGGATTACCTTCCCGGATCCGCAAATAAAATACAAACGTACCAAACACAGAATGACCAACTCGGAATTTCTGCAATTGTATAAAAAAATCCTCAAAAAAGACGGGGTTGTCAACCTTAAAACGGACAGTGAATTCATGCACGGTTACACTCTAGGATTGCTGCATGGCGAAGGTCACGAGGTGTTGTATGCCAATCATAACGTGTATGTAAACGAAGGAAGCCCAGAGGAAGTTACTGCCATTCAGACATTTTACGAAAAACAATATTTGGAAATTAACAAAGCAATTACGTATATTCGATTTAAAATTAAACCCTAATAACTGAATTATCGCAGTTTAATTTGCTTTTTTAACGCCTGATTTCCAATAAATGAACATCGTAACCTCATTATTTTTAGGATTCTTCACCGCTTTTATAGGGATTATTCCACCGGGATTAATCAATATGACAGCCGCCAAGGTGAACCTAAAAGAAGGGAAACGAAATGCGATGTGGTTTGTTTTGGGAGCGATATTGGTCATATTTTTCCAATCCTTTTTCGCCATATTATTTGCAAAAATTATCCATCGACGCCCCGATTTGGTCACTTTGTTGCGCGAAGTGGGCTTAGGGATTTTCGCTACCTTGACCCTTTATTTTTTGGTCTTAGCCAAAAAACCCAAGGACAAAACTAGGAAGTTCAAAAAGAACAGCAAAACCAACCGTTTTTTTATGGGAATGCTACTTTCGGGACTCAACTTCTTCCCGATTCCCTATTATGTTTTTGTAAGTGTAACGCTAGCTTCTTTCAAACTGTTTTCATTCGACCCCACCTCCATTTTTATCTTTGTGAACGGGGTGATATTGGGGTCTTTTTTGGTTTTTTATTGCTACATCTCCTTCTTTAATATGATAGAAAACAAAACCGATTATGTTACCAAAAACATGAATACCATCATCGGGAGCATAACGGGATTGATTTCGGTGATTACCCTATGGAATGTGATCAAATACTATTGGTAGCAAAATGCCAAATCCAACCGACAATTTTTTCGAAAAAGTCTATGCTATCGCCAGACAAATTCCTTACGGCAAGGTCACTTCGTATGGCGCTATTGCGAAAGCATTGGGAATGGCGCGCTCCGCCAGGATGGTCGGCTGGGCGATGAATGCCTGTCATCATCTGGAAGATGTTCCGGCACACCGAGTGGTCAACAGAAAAGGATTGCTTACGGGAAAACATCATTTTGACGGAACGAATCTGATGCAGCAATTGCTCGAAAGCGAAGGGATTAAAGTGGTCGATAACCAGATTATGGATTTTGACACCCATTTTTGGGAGCCGGAAATAACGGAATGATGGTCTTTCCATAAATCGACTTCGGAGTATATCCCAATTCGAATACATCAAAAAATTCGTGCTACAATTCTCCATTGACATCGTCAATTCGAACATCAATAAATCCAATTCAAAAGGGTTATAATAAGAACTTTTCATGCTATCTTTGCCTGCGAGAATTCTAAAATAGAATCAGTTTAAATAAGTATACGCTTCCGGTGGATTACCGTCCATTGGAAAATCATAAAAAAACGATGAAGTTAGAGAGAAAAGAAATCCTTAAAGCACTGGAAACTATTACTGTTGCCGGCGAGGGAAAAAATATGGTAGAGAGCGGAGCCATTTCAAACGTGGTGACTTTTGGAGACGAAGTGGTGGTGGATTTGGTGCTACACGCACCGGCAATGCACATCAGAAAACGCGCAGAGGACGACATTAAAAAAACCATCCTAGAACTCGTTTCGCCAGAAGCTAAAATCAAAATAAACGTCAAAGTTGAAGCTCCCGAGAGTGCCGAAATTAAAGGAAAATCCATTCCCGGAATAAAAAATATAATAGCCGTTGCTTCCGGAAAAGGAGGCGTAGGAAAATC
>CANHNG010000271.1 GCA_947461915.1 Flavobacteriaceae bacterium | reverse complement strand
TCCAAATTATTTTATCATCATAACATAAAAGCCATGTATTCTCTTTATCTATCAACGATAATTTTTCGTCCTTAAAAATTTTACTTACTTTCTTTGATTTGCCTTCCATTCCAAAGGGCTGAAAACTATCTCCTTCTTTCCAACGTCTTAAAACTAAAGGAAAATGCAGCTTGTCTTCATCAACAAAGATAGCTCTATTGGAACCGATGCCAATGTCAGCTACTTTACTAAACGAAAGATTCAATGGGCTGTCAATTTCTTTTTGATCTTTAAAAATATAATATTCTTCTTTTTTATCCTCCATATTTATAGGACTCAAAATTAAAAAACCCCTATTTTTTAATAATCGGAATTCATTTGAAAACACTTGTTTTCCAGATTGACTTTCAACTAAATCATAAATATCATCCCAAGCTGAAAACCCAAATTCACGAAGCCATTGGTACAAATAGGATTTATAATTGGGCAGTTGTTGTAATTTATTCAAATCAAAATGGATGTCCTCCCCTATTTCTTTTGCCACTTGCTGATATACCATAATTGATGCGTCTTCGACCATCGTTTTGGATTCCTGTAAATAGACCTGTGTTTTATGAAATGAGGACAAAAAATCGGTGTTGAGTTCCTTTAAAATGGGAATCAAATTATGCCTAATCTTATTTCGCAAATATTTATCCAAAGCGTTGCTGCTATCTTCTCGCCAGTCAATATTATCTTCCTTGGCATACTGTTCGATTTCTTGTCGAGAAAATAGTAAAAGTGGGCGAATTACATTTTCATTTTTCGCCGGTATTCCTGTCAATCCATCTAATCCAGTGCCCCGAACAAGGTTAATAAGGAAGGTTTCCAGATTATCATCGGCATGATGTGCCGTAAGTACATAGTCAAAGTTTTCTGTTTCCAAAAGTTCATAAAACCAGTTGTATCGCAACTCACGGGCGGCAACTTGGGTTGAAAGTTTATAATCTTTGGCAAAAGCCTCTGTGTCGAATTGAGTTACGAATAATTTGATTTCATTGGCTTCGGCATAGTGTTGAACAAAATTCTGATCTTCAAAACTTTCCACTCCCCGAAGTTGAAAATTGCAATGGGCAATAGCAATTTTGAAAGATAACTTGCGAAACAAATCGACCATTACCATACTGTCCAAACCTCCACTAGTAGCCAAAAGCAGTTTTTTTCCACTTAAAAAAGGAAAGTTTTGAAAAATATGGCTTTGGAATTTTTGTAGCATTTTCAAATTTAGTTATTTTAAATCATACCACGAAATGACATCGGCTATGGTTCGTTTTTCATTTTCTAAACCCGCATAAACCAATGTTTTTGATTTCACGTTTTCTTTGGCTAAATCCTCAAAATAAGTAATCCCTTTGAATAGATTATGCATAATGGTCTTGGTCGATTTGATTTCAATGATATTATACTTAAAATCATCTTGACGTATCAGATCGACTTCGTGCCCCGATGCATCGCGCCAAAACCAAAATTCATCTAAATTGTTTTGATGATAATTCTGTTTTATATACTCGGAAATTATCATGTTTTCGAATAAATTACCTTTAAAAGCATTTTCACTAATTTGAATTTCATCTTTGATTTTTAATAAATGACAAAGTAATCCCGTATCATAAAAATACAATTTAGGTGTTTTGATAATCCGTTTGTTGAAATTATTATGCAAGGGTTGCAACAAAAATACAATATAACTGCTTTCTAATGCCGACAACCAAGCCTTGGCAGTGGGTTGCGAAATACCACAGTCCATAGCAAGATTATTCAGATTCAATAAATGTCCGGCACGAGCAGCGCACAAACCTAAAAACATTCTGAAAGAACGTATGTTCTGTATGTTTACCAAATCAGTAATATCGCGTTCAACATAGGTTTGAATATAACTGTTGTAAAAGTTTCTTGAAGGAATATTTCTATCGTAAATTGCTGGATAAAAACCCCTTAACATCGCTTTTATATAATTTTTATCTAATAAATCCTCAGATTTAAGTTCATTAAAATCGAATGGAAATAGTTTAAAAATAGCAACACGACCAGCCAAACTTTGCGTAATACTTTTCATTAAATGAAAATTTTGCGAACCCGAAAGAATGTATTGTCCCATTATTTTGTCGTTATCGACTTTTGTTTGCAAATACGAAAACAATTCGGGAGCCCGTTGCGCCTCATCGAAAATACAAAATTTATTGTATTTCTCGAAGAATCCTTTCGGGTCGTTTGCCAGAAAGTTTCGAGCGTCAACATCTTCTAAACTCAAGTATTGATATTCTGGAAAACTCTCTTTTAACATAGTAGTTTTTCCAGATTGTCTTGGTCCTGAAATCGCAAGGATAGGGTACATTTTTCCACTCTCGTTAATTACATTTACTATTTCTCTTACTATAGCCATAAGTACTTGATTACAAATGCAAATTTATACTATTATTTTGAATTAACAACACTTAAATTTTGAATTAACAGATAAAATATTTTGAATTAACAGAGATTTAATTCAACCCAAAACTTCACGCATCGCTTTGGCTTTAAGCAAACACTCTTCATATTCCATTTTAGGAATGGATTGTGAAGTTATGGCACTTCCCACCGAAAATGAGGCATATTTCTTTTCTTGATTATATAAAATACTCCTAATAACAACATTAAAATCGAAGTCACTATTGGGCGTGAAATAACCAACAGCTCCGCTATACAAACCTCTTTTGGTCTCCTCCAATTCCTCGATGATTTTCAGTACCGAAACCTTAGGGGTTCCTGTCATGCTACCCATTGGAAAAGTAGTTTTAATGACATCAGCAACGGTATATTGATGGTCTAATTTTGAAGTAATCGTAGAAATCATTTGGTGGACTTGTTCAAAAGAATAAATGCCACATAGTTCTTCCACCTTCACAGAACCTTTTTGGGCTGTTCGTGACAAGTCATTCCGAACCAAGTCAGATACCATGATGTTTTCGGTACGTTCTTTGGGATCTGAAGCCAATTCACTTTTTGATCTTTCGTCTTCAACTGCATCCAAGAATCGTTTGGCCGTTCCCTTAATGGGTTGTGAAATAACCAACTCCCCTTCTTTCTTTAAATAGCGTTCCGGTGAAGCTGAAAGCAAAAAATGAGTATTGTTTTTGAAAAAAACAGCCAAGGGCGATTTCGAAATTTTATTCAGTTTTAAAAACTTTTCAAGTGGGTTGATGTTTGCATTTTCAAGGAAAAACTCCATACAGAAATTAGCTTCATAAATATCGCCCCGATGGATATGCTCTAGTATCCTAGATACTTTTTTTAGGTAATTTTCTTTCGAAATTCGTTGTTGTACCTCTTCCGAAGGCAATCGAGATAGTACTGTTGTGGCAAAAATTGGGGACTGGAATTTTAGTATCTCTTGATAATCACTTTCTACTTCATCGTCACACATCGTAAGATATTGAATTTCGAGTTGACTCCCCTTCAGTGTAACTATTTTTTTGGGTTGGAAGAAAAACAAATCCGGAAAATCCAAACCATCAAAGTTATTGGAATGCAATACTTCGACATCATTTTTTAAATCATA
>CANHNG010000270.1 GCA_947461915.1 Flavobacteriaceae bacterium | reverse complement strand
CTTTTAATATCGCTAAGATGGAAAGCGATACCCTCAATACGCCAGCGATGCGTTTGAAAAAAGACAAGTTTTTAAACATGACTTTGGACTTTTACTCTGGGGCTTTGATGGCGATAGATTCTGCTAAAGCTATTGGTTTACCAGTAGATGTTTCAATTTTTGATTCCCAAGAAACAAAAAACACTTCAAATAGTGCCAATATCTTTCAGGAAAATAACCTTCAAGATTCCGATGCCATCATTGGTCCTTTTTACCAAAATAATCTAGAAAAAACTACTGAATTATTCGTTAAAAATAGTGTTCCCGTGATTTCCCCTCTGTCAAAAGATGTAGGAAATGTATCCCCTAATTTATACAAATCGATTCCGAACAATGAAGTTTTAAGGGATGCTATGTTTGATTACATGAGGGCAAAAGGCGGAAGTATCATTGCGGTAGTCGACAAGAAAAAAGAATCTGTAAGGCAATATATTCAAACTAATCAGAAAGGAGTGCAATTCGCTGCTTTGCTTCCAAATGGGGAATTGTCCGTAGAAAGTTTGAAAAGTTTATTTGTAAAAAACAAGACCAACTATGTCGTTATGGAAACGTCTAATACTAGGCTCATAAAATGGACCATAAATACTATGATGGGGGCTATGGCTAATTTCAAAGTGCAGTTGGTTATTTTGGAACCCAATGAAACCTTGGACACGGATGAAATAAATTTTGAGTATTTGACAAAATTAAAATTAATGTACCCATCCATAACTCGTGAAAATGAATCTCCCGAGGCTAAAATTTTCGAAAAAGAGTACAGAAGAGACAATAAAATTTCTCCAAGTACTTATGCCACTCGTGGTTTCGATCTTACTTTTGATACCATCATGCGATTGTCACAAGGGAATACTTTTCAGGAAACTGCCGATGCTTTTACAACAGAGCAGGTGGATAATAAATTTGAATATTATAAAAAAGAAGGTGGTGGCTATACCAATAAAGGAATTTATATCCTTTATTATGACACCGATTTAACGATAAAAGAAGCAAAATAATGACATCAAAAGTAACTTATTTGGGAGATTTAAGAACATCCTCCATTCACTTGCAATCAGGAAGCGAAATCATCTCAGATGCACCATTAGACAATAACGGAAAAGGAGAGGCTTTTTCTCCTACAGATACCGTGGCCAATGCTTTGGCAAGTTGTATGATGACTGTTATGGGGATAAAAGCACGTGATTTGAATGTTGATTTTGTGGGTTCTACCGCTTCAGTTACCAAGATTATGCAAGCCGAACCAAGGAGAATTGGTGCTGTTGAAATAGTTTTTGATATGAAAGGTGTTACTGATGAAAAAACAAAAACCATACTTGAAAGAACCGCAATGACTTGTCCCGTATTCTTGAGTTTGAATTCGGATGTAGAGAAGCGGATTAGCTTTAATTGGAAGTAAAATCAAGTTCTATATCAGTAATTAGTTTTCAGGTTAAACTTTAAACTTTTAAACCTTAAACTTTTTGACTTGAATCTAGACCAAAAACAGCTCATCAAACTCGCCCACGCCAAAATGCCATTTGGCAAATATGAGGGCAAATATCTTATCGATTTACCGGAATATTATGTGGTTTGGTATAGCAATAAAGGATTTCCAAAAGGGGAGTTGGGGCAACAATTACAACTGGTGTACGAATTAAAACTCAACGGACTTGAAGAGTTAGTCCGCAATATTCGAAAAAGGTATCCCAAACCGATTTAAATAGCCTTAATGAATTCGTCGTATTCCAAAAAGAATAGCTCCAAAGCGTGCATCTTTTCGTTGAGGAAATCGAATATTTCATCCCAATACTGTTTGTTGTTAACGCTTATTCCCAGTTTTTCGACCCAAATCCGACTGATAGTTTTGCCGTTTTCAAGTACGAATTTTTTTTCAAAAACCAAATCCTTGATAAATTCTTCTTCCAATATATTTTTTAGGGCTTCTAATTTTTCAAAATAAGCGATACGACTGTCCTCATTTCGAGGTTCGATGTCAATTAACACTTGTGCCTTTTTATTGTCAACGTAAAATTTAAACGAAAAATCCTTGATTTTGGTGTCATATAAAACCCATTTTCTGGGATATTTTTCGGAAAAAGCGATCCAGAATTCCCTTTTTAATCGTTGCGTTTCCTCCCTGCTATACATTATGGTTTGTTGTTTATAGGTTGTTGAAAGTGCCGTTGCTGTTGAAATTTGTTCTTACTAATTTTTACACTATATTTATAAAACTTTCAAAACGCAAAAATAGACTTTGACGATGGATTTTCAAGATTTTTTAAAATATGTTCCAAAATTAGCGGAAGTGGATCTTCCTGCCAGCGAAGCGCATTTCAAAATGGCTCCATTGGATCGGATTGACATTCTTGAAAATTTGAACATGGAGAACGAAAACCCAAAAATTGCCGCTGTGATGATGTTGTTGTATCCCAAAAATGAAAGGACGCATTTGGTGCTTATTGTCCGTAATTCCTATAAGGGCGTGCATTCTTCACAAATAGCATTTCCGGGTGGTAAATACGAATCAATAGATGCTAATTTTGAGGCCACCGCCTTACGTGAAACCCAGGAGGAGATAGGAGTTCATCGAGATAAAATAGAGGTTGTCATGCCTTTTACCCATTTGTATATTCCGCCGAGTAATTTTATTGTATACCCTTTTTTGGGAATTTGCAGGCAGGAAATTATTTTTATTCCCGATGCTAATGAAGTGGCCAATATTATCGAATTGCCTCTGTCTGATTTCCTGAGCGATGAGATCGTCATAAGCACAGAAATGGCAACTTCTTACGCTGAAAAATCTATTATACCCGCCTTTAAAATTGAAGAACATATCGTCTGGGGTGCCACTGCAATGATGCTGAGCGAATTGAAAGAAGTATTGAAAAAAGTACTTTAGACTATAAGTTTTTGTACGTTTGTAATCCAAATTCACAGAAACTAATTTTTATGGGGTTATTTAAAAGAAATCCATTTGGCCACATCCTTTTTGTTAAAAAATTTTTAATTCGAATTTTTGCTGTACTAACCCATAAACGGTACAGAGGTTTTAATGATTTGCAAATAGAAGGTTCTGAAATCATTACATCACTACCTGATACCAACGTGCTTTTTATCTCCAATCATCAAACCTATTTTGCAGATGTTGTGGCTATGTTTCATGTTTTTAATGCGAGTTTAAGCGGACGTCAGGATTCCATAAAAAATTTGGGATACATTTGGCAGCCCAAAATGAATATCTATTATGTAGCAGCAAAAGAAACCATGCAAGCGGGAATATTGCCTAGAATTCTTTCTTATGTTGGCGCTATCACCGTCGAAAGAACTTGGAGAGCCAAAGGGAAAGACGTAACCGAAAAGCGGGAGGTAAATCCAAACGATACTGAAAATATTAAAATCGCTCTGGCGGATGGTTGGGTAATCACTTTTCCGCAGGGAACAACAAAATCATTCAAACCTGTTCGAAAAGGTACCGCGCATATCATCAAACAACATAAACCCATCGTAGTTCCAATTGTGATTGATGGTTTTCGTCGCTCGTTTGACAAAAAAGGATTG
>CANHNG010000269.1 GCA_947461915.1 Flavobacteriaceae bacterium | reverse complement strand
CTTCTCTACATTAGAGTTGGGTTTATCAATTTTATTGATGGCAAAAATAATTGGAACGCTAGCTGCTTGGGCGTGAGATATGGCTTCTTTGGTTTGCGGCATGATGTCATCATCTGCAGCAATTACAATAATGGCAATATCCGTAACTTGAGCTCCACGAGCACGCATTGCAGTAAAGGCTTCGTGTCCTGGCGTATCAAGGAACGCAATTTTTTGTCCGTTGTCTAATTCCACTCCGTAAGCCCCAATGTGTTGTGTTATTCCTCCAGACTCACCGGCAATAACATTTTCTTTACGAATATAATCCAGCAAAGAGGTTTTACCGTGATCGACGTGTCCCATTACAGTAACGATAGGCGCTCTGAAAACTAGATCTTCTTCCTTGTCTGGAACAACTTCTATAGCTTCTTCAATATCTACGGTGATAAATTCCACTTCATAGCCAAATTCATCCGCAACTATGGTCAATGTTTCCGCGTCTAAACGTTGATTTTGCGTTACCATAATCCCCAATGACATGCATGTTCCAATAACTTTGGTAATGGGAACATCCATCATGATGGCAATTTCACCTACAGTAACAAATTCAGTAACTTTTATAGTTTTACTTCCTTCGTCAATAGCTCTTTGCTCGTCATCTGATTTTTGACGGTGCGTATCTCTTTTATCTCTTCTATATTTAGCCGCTTTAGATTTTCCACCTTTACCTTGTAGTTTTTCTAAAGTTTCTCTAATTTGATTTTTTACTTCTTCTTCTGTAGGCTCCACTTTTGCGGTGATAGCAGGTCTAGCTCCTTTTACAAATCCAGGCCTAGCTCCTCTGTTCGCACCGAAAGCTCCTCCAGCATTTGGGGTAATTTTATTAGGGTTTGGTGATCCTGGAGTCCCAAGAGTACCAGTTTCTTGTCTCGGGCCACCTGGTTTTGGTGCTATTCTTTTTCGCTTGGTTTTGTTTGCATTACTCGCTGCGGTTCCTGGCGCCCCAGGAACTCCTGGTTTGTTGGGTGCAATTTTAGGGTCTTCTTTTTTCTTTTTAGGCTTATTAAACTGTGACAAATCGATGGTTTGACCCGTCAATGTAGCTCCAGATAATTTTGTATATTGAGTGGTGATGGATTCCTCAACGGGAGCTTCAACAGTTGGAGAAACAGCTTTTTTGGCAGATGCCACTTCGCTTTTTTCTTCTACTAGAGGCTTGGCTGATTTTTTCTCAGAAACTGCTTTTTCCTTTATTGTCACTTTTGGGAGTGGTTTTTCAGCAGAAACCTCCTTTTTTTCAATAACAACTGCAGGAGCAGATGCTGTTTTTTTAGTATTCAGGTCTATGCTTCCAACATGAACTGGTCCAGTTACCGTGGCTCTCGCTTTGATAACTTCTTGGTTTTTTAAGCGTTCTTCATCTTGTTTGTGTTTGTCTTCAATTTCTTTTTCGCGCTCTATGCGTAAAGCTTCTTTCTCTTTTCTTTTTTCTTCTCCTACCTCTTTTGAAGCCTCTTTATTCCCTTTGTCTCCTGCAAACTGACCACACAAAACATGGTATACATCGTCAGAAATTTTTGTGTTTGGGTTTGATTCAACAACAATACCCTTATCTTTTAGATAATCCACAGCTCTTTCTAAAGAAATATTCAATTCCCTTAAAACTTTGTTTATTCTAATTACTTTTTCTTCAGACATAAAACCTTTTTAATATTACCTTTTTTTTCTCAGCCAAACCCTCTCTAGCGGAGAGGCAATAAACATGATGTTTTTTTTATTATTTCCTCAGACTAACTCTCTTTTAGAAGAGGAAAAATAAGGTTTAAAATTTATTTTTAAGAATTCCCTAACTTTCAAATTCTTCCTTTAATATTCTCATTACATCTAAAATCGTTTCCTCTTCTAGGTCAGTTCTTCTTACTAAGTCATTCAAATCTTGTTTTAAGATACTTTTGGCGGTGTCCAAACCAATTTTGGCAAACTCTTCAATAACCCACTCTTCAATTTCATCTGAAAACTCGGTCAATTCAACATCGTCTTCATCTGCGGCAGCACCTGCGACATCTCCTTCACGGATAACATCTAATTCGTAACCCGTCAATTGACCTGCTAATTTAATGTTGTGCCCACCTCTTCCAATTGCCTTAGAAACTTCTTCTAATTTCAAGAAAACTTCAGCTCTTTTTGTTTCTTCGTTAATCTTGATAGACGAAACCTTCGCTGGACTCAATGCTCTTGTAATAAACAATTGAATATTATCCGTATAATTAATAACGTCGATGTTTTCATTTCCTAATTCACGAACAATTCCATGAATACGGGATCCTTTCATTCCGACACAAGCTCCAACTGGATCAATTCTGTCGTCATAAGAATCTACCGCTACTTTTGCTTTTTCGCCCGGAATTCGAACTACTTTTTTAACCATGATCAATCCGTCAAAAACCTCTGGAATTTCTTGTTCAAATAATTTTTCCAAAAACAATTCTGACGTTCTTGACATCACGATTTGAGGTTTATTGCCTTTTAGTTCAACGCTTTCAATAATCCCACGAACATTGTCTCCTTTACGGAAAAAATCAGATGGAATTTGTTTTTCTTTTGGTAAAATAATTTCATTTCCTTCATCGTCAATCAAAATAACGACTCTTGGACGAACGTGATGCACTTCGGCAGTATAAATTTCGCCAATTAAATCTTTAAATTGCTTGTAAAGATTGGTGTTGTCGTGTTCGTGAATCTTAGAAATCAAGTTTTGGCGTAAGGCCAATATAGCTCTTCTTCCTAAATCTATTAACTTTACTTCTTCTGAAACTTCCTCTCCAATTTCGAAATCTGGTTCGATTTTTCTGGCTTCAGTCAATGTAATTTCTTCATTCTCCAAATCCAAATCATCATCGGCAACGATAACCCTTCTTCTCCAGATTTCCATATCGCCTTTATCAGGATTGATAATAATGTCAAAATTATCATCTGAACCAAATTTTTTCTTCAATGCATTTCGGAATACATCTTCTAATATCGCCATAAGCGTCACACGATCAATAAGTTTATCGTCTTTAAACTCTGAAAATGAATCGATTAATGCTAAATTTTCCATGCCAACTAATTAATTAAAATGTTACTGTAACAATTGCTTCTTTTATTTCTGAATACGGTATTTCTTGTCTTTTTTGAACCGTTTCTTTTCCTTTTCCCACTTTTTTTGGCTCTCTTGCTTTCCACGACAAAATTATAAAATTATCATTAGCTTCAACTAATTCTGCTTCAATAGTTTCAGTCGCTAATTTTACTATTAAGGTCCTGCCAACGTTTTTTTTGTACTGTCGCACCATTTTAAGAGGGGAACCCACTCCTACCGAAGCCACTTCCAAGGAAAAATCCTGCTCTTCCCTATCTAAATTATTTTCGATAGCCCGGCTTATATCTATACAATCCTGCAAAGCCACTCCGTTATCTCCATCCAAGGTCACGATAATTTTAAAACTTTCGGTAATGGTTAAATCAATCAGAAAGACAGATGGTTTTTCCTGTAATCCTTCCGAAAGCAAACCGTCAACTTTGTCTTTAAATGTCATACTCTTTATAAAAAGAGGCACGCAAT
>CANHNG010000268.1 GCA_947461915.1 Flavobacteriaceae bacterium | reverse complement strand
ATCAATAGTTTTATTTAAAGCTCTATTTTTCATCTTAAATGTAATTTATCTATTTCAATTAACATTTTATCAAACATATCTGTTGAAATTATAGTTTTTTGTTTTCTCTTTCTTTGTACTTTTATTGGACTATATATTTTGTCTAATAATAAATCAAAGTTTTCAAGAATGTTGCTTCTTTCCTCATCTTCCGCTCTAACTTTTAGAAAGTTAAAGATATGTCTTTCTGCTGGATTTTTTATTAAATAATCCAAAATATTGAAAATGGATTTTCGAATTACTGGCGTTTCTGAAAATTTTCTATAATCAATTTTTAAGTCAATATTTGCATATTCATTTTCGAAATGGTCTGTTGCAGCGGCAGCAGATTGAAATAAATTACCATCCATTTTTTTTAATTTTGGCAAATTATCTTTATGAATTTTCATAGTAAATTCAGAAATTCGATTCATTCTTTGTTTCAATTTTCCCAAGTCATTATTTACAATTGCAACGAAACCAACATTATTTAAAATTCCTTGATTTACTCCAATTCTTTGAAGATATTTAATTACATCATTAATTTTTGCACCTTGATGATTGTATTCGATAGATATAAAAGTTTTTGGATTTCTATAATCTATTAATATATGAGTGGTTTCAACTATACCATCATATTCACTACCTTCAATTTCTTTTATATCATCTGTAACCATATTTATAATTTCAGGAAATAAGTCTAATCTTATGCATCTAACTTTTGCATTAATTATTCCATCTTGATTTTTTAATCCTTGAATAAATATGAATTTATCGCCAAATCTTTGATACCTTATTTTTGCTCTTGTTACAGCTAATCTTGTAATTGTTTCAAAAAATATTTTTAAATCATTTTTTTCAACGAATGAAAAATCTAATTGATAATAATTAACATCTCTTTTTATATAAACTACATCCATAATTTGTTTTTTTTTGATTTCGTGAGGTAAACTTACCGCAAGTTTGCATTTAAGCCAATTACATATTAATCGGTTCGATAAGTCTTATAAAATTAAATTTAGTTATTTATTGTTGTGCAAAATACTAGATAATAGTTACAACTTATTACGGCTTTTTCGACTAATTTTTACGGTTTTTTAGTTTTATAGAAATGTAAATTTCTGGCAGAATATTTACGGCTAGGAAAATAAAATCAGCCTTAGCTCGGAACCTATGGTAGCTGTAGTATTAATCATATAGTATGTCCTGTATTCTCGTTTATTTTTAGATCTGTTTCAGTCCACGTTCCATTATCATCTGCCCATCCTAATTCATAAAATATTTCTTTTTGACGGATTTTAAACTGTGGCATCATTTCCACTTCATCTCTATCATAACATGTAAATGTGTAGTCTGTTGCTAAAGATGCTTTTTCTGCGGCATAATTTGGTTCTGCATTTTTTTGCTCAATGTTATGTATGAACACAACAAATCCAGTTGTCAAATCCCATGGATACGCATTCCATTTTACTCCACAGATATAGTTAATTTTGTTGCAAACACTTAAAATATCAATTGCCACTTTAGTCAGTCCACCTTTGCAACAAGCTAAAAGAAAAATAGTTTTATCCTTCAAAATTCCATTTTCACAAAGTTGTTGAGAAAAGCTTGTCCATGTAATAAAAACATCAGTTCCACTTAAATTTGTTAAAAATCCATCTTTATCGCCATGCGTACACAAATAAATATAGTCGAATTCGATACCTGATATAAGATATTTTTCGACTAATACATTCAATGTAGCCTCGTCTAGAATATCTTCTTTGCAAACTGACATTCCTAGTAATTGACAGTGATTTGTTACCAATCCAACTTCATCTCCACAAATGTCTTTTGATGCTCTTAATACTAAAATTGATTTCATATATTTATGATTAATATAACCTATAATTTACTGATAAAGAACCAGTTGATGCTTTACGAATGAGTTTTCTCCTCTAGGACAAAAACGAAAATAGGAAAAAGAAACGAACAATCAACCGAAAACCAGCAATTGCTTTTGACGCGTGTTAGCTTTAGTATTTTCTTTTTATTTTAATGAACATGTTGTTTGTGTAGAAACAGAAGATATTGGTAAATCAATTAAAGGAACATAATTTTTATCAAAACCTTTCAACATTTTTATTTTTTCGTTTACTTTACCTAAGGTTATTTTTTTGGAAAATCCATTGATAAGAAACTTGTCTTCCTTTATTTCATTGTATATTTTGTTTATAGCATTTATAGTGATTTTTGTAAAATAGGACGTATTAAAAATTTGCCTAGTGTCCATTTCAGTAAATAAATTAGTATCACTAGTTTTTGTAATATCATATTTGGTTATTGAAAATCTATGGACCATAAAGCTTCTCAAATTATCTTTAAATGAATTAAAAAAATTCGCTTGAATAGAGTATTGCTTAAATTCTGGAAAATATTTTTCATTATTTAATAAATCAGAAAAACTCATTTTCATAGGACTTATATCTTGTGGATGCATTAAATAACCCATTAGATCTAATGCTGAAAATGTAGCACTTGCCTGCGGAATTGAACAACCACCAGCGCCAGTTTCGTCAGCTTCAATACTGTTTAATGCTTCTAAATCTGAAACAACATATCTAATAATGTGATTATCAAAAAATGCTAATATATTTGCTTTATCAGTTTCGTAACTCATGTGTAAGTTTTTAATGTCCGGTTTCGTTAATATTAAGGCTAAATCGTTTATAAGTCTCATAAATTCAAATCGATAAACCTAAATCGGCACGAGTTGTTTACAAAAGTCAATTTTGTGATTTATTTGAGCGCAATTTACCCTTTAGGAATATCATCGCATTACGGTTTTTTGGACTATTTTTTACGGTTTTTATTTTTGTTTATTATTAAGCTTTCGAAGCAATTTCTAATAATTTTGGCTTGGCTGGGATTACTTTCTGCAATAGCGGTATAAAATGGCTCTACGGAGGTCGTTTATGAGTAGCATATCCTCTTTGTATTGTTTTTCTTTTTTCTCTAGAAGTTTGAGAGCTGCAACATTTTTTAGATGTTGCTCGTGCTCCAGCATCATCAAACTGGCTTGTGGATTGAATTCTCTTTTGAAATCTGGAAGGCGCAAAAACGGAATAACTGAACCTACTAAAAACGGATGCCAGAATTTTGTTTGCCATAAACTATAAGCAACAAAAAATAAGCTTTCGCAATCTTCTTCTTTCTCAAAAATGACTACAAAACTGTTTGTGAACTGCTCTCTTTGCGGCTTTCCGCTATTCATCCCTTTGTTAAGTACAAACAAATGGGGTTTTGTGTAAATTGTTCCTACTCGGTGGGTCTTGATGATGAAATTCGGCATAACATTCGGCTTTAAAAATTGTTTAGAATTTCAATTTTCCGCAGGTTTTCTGATGAAATTTAGTGGTGCCTAGCGAAGCTCGACCTATAAATTATTTCAAAAGAAAAAAAAGAAAAAAAGAAAGCCGTTTGTTGAAGTGTAAGGTTTCAAAAAAGCAGGTTTTTTTGAAAAAATACTACCTGAATAGGTGGAGATTTTTTCAAAAACCCGTAGGGCTTGAACTTGCTTTTTTGT
>CANHNG010000267.1 GCA_947461915.1 Flavobacteriaceae bacterium | reverse complement strand
TATTTGAAGGTATTTATTAGAACCAAAAGTGGCCACATCCCAATATTTATAACCAATTGCGGCATCATTAATGTATTTTGGAAAACTGGCACCCGTTGTTGTGGCGGCGTAGCTTTCGAAATTTTCAGTAAAAGCTCCCAAATATTGAAGGCTTGTTCCTCCTTTGGGTAATGAAACAGTTTGCACTCTTGGATTTATAAAGCGAACATCTCTTTCGGTTCTCAGAATGATTTGATAAGTAGAACCGTATTTGGTTAATACACCTCTAATTTTACCTCTTCCCGATGGGACCGGGAATCCTGAAAAATTGGCATATCTACTCGTTCTAACGTCTAGTGTGGTTATTCCGTTTGTGATTTTTAAACTAGTGTCAAAATCTGCCTTACTGAATGTAGTGCAATCGGTCTTGAATTGCACATCATCTATTTCTATTAAAGTGTTCAAATAGGTTTCGCTCGAGGCTTGAGCCAAAGTAATTTTATGAACAATTGCATCTTCACTAGCCATATCGCAAGAAGGAATTAAATAATCTTTGTAGGTTAAAGCGGATAGTCTATCAACCGCATATTGTTCCGTTGGCGGCGCCCCGAAAATTAATCCTTTTGCATTAGTTGTTGGATTGGCAAAAGCCAAGCCTTTTAGCTTTAAAAACACTTTTTTTCCGGGTTGGAGGTTTTTGGTATACGCATTGACTTCGTCAACCGAAAGATTGAATCCTTTTTTGCCATCAATAGCTTGGAAGTACATGCTTTTGTAAAAATTTCCCCCTTCGTCACTTGAAATCACATAGGCCTCGATAATATCGTCTGCGGGATATGTTGCGGTTATATTTGTTGCAACGCCGTAAATGGCTGAAACTTCTTTGGTTTTTGTTAATTCTGGACTCACACAGTTTCCCTGAACGGGAGTGTCAAAAGTGTCATTCACACAAGCTGAAAACAAACCTAGGGTTACCAAAAAGATAAAAATGTGTTTTATTAAATTTATCATCCCGCTTATTTTTAAAAGGTTAAATACACATTGACCATAAATGTCCTTCCATAGCCGTAAAAATATTTTGGTCCAAATACGCTAGGGCCACCACTTTGATGATCTTCAAATTCTTGTCTGTAAGTGGCATTTCTTGATTGTTCGAAACCACCTGTTTTATAGGTAATGTCCAATACGTTATTTACGATTGCAAAAAGACCCAAGGTCTTTTGATTGATTCTCCAAGATTTTCCACCCACTAAATTCAACAAGAAAAAAGAGTTGAATTTTTCTTGTTTCAAATAGCTATCGGCAAGCGATTGATCAATTGCGATGGTGGCATTGTCCACATTAGTATAGAAATTTTTTGTCCTCAATAGGGAAGACACATCAAGATAATTGTCTGCTATATAATTGACATTGGTACCCATCCACCAGAATTTTGGATCTCGGTATTCAAAGCCAAAAGAATAGGCTTGTTGTGGCATTCCGGCTTGTTTTAACCCGGCAAATTGAGTCGCGCCATAATTGGTTACAGTAGCCGAAGCATCATCCGTCAAGCTTACGTTTGGATTGTTTGTAATTCGATAATCCCCAAAAGCAGCTACAGCGGTAAGTTTTAAGGAAGACGTTAATTGGTATTCAAGACCTGTCTCTATTCCTCTGTTTTGCTTGTTTAATTCCGTCACAGCTTCCGAAACAAATGCCCCGTTTCCGCTGCTGCTCACCGCATCGGCATAGTAGAAATTAATGTCGGTGGCGTTTAGTGTTTCAGAAAAATAGCCTGTAAATCGAGCTTTAAATCTTGGGGCTTTAATAATATAACCCAAATCGACACTCTTGACAGTTTCGTTTGTGATGCCTTCTGTGACAGTATTGTTTACACGTGAATTTGAAAAAACCTCTCTCGCATTTGGCGCCTTAGTCATATAAATTCCGTTGAAATCAATAAAATTCCGCCCCGTTATTTTGTAAGTCAAACCCCCTTTGAATCCGAAAGTATCGAAATTCATTTTTTTGCTTTTTCCAAAAGAACTGTTTGGATAGTAACCGTTTTTATACAATCCTTCCCTTTGATGTGCGGAACGGGAAAAGGCTTGAGCTAAATAGAAATCTACTTTTTTGTAAACAAATTTAAACTGTGTAAAGGCATCTAATTTTGTAGCATAAATTTTGTAGTTGTACCCATAATGCTCCCCAGCCCCCAATGTTCTCAAAGGATTGTTTAAGTCTGATTGCTGTTGGTCTTGCGTTAAACCAAAAGTGCTACTGTCCGTAAAAAAATTCCCTCCCAAAAGATCCAGCATATTCTTGAAATTCTTAGTTTTAGAACTCAAGTAATTTACGCCTGCCGTCAGTAAAATGTTATCAGAAAGTTGTGAGGACAAATTAGTGTTGAAAGTGGCACTATTTTCATCATTCCGGTCTTCGTACAAAACAAACCGGCTACCGTTTGCTGTGTTTTCTCTGTTAATTCGGTACATATTGGCCCAATCCAATTGATTATCGGCAAGGAATTTCTGTTTTGCAATTGCCGCATTCGCAACATTAACCGGAGAGTCTCCTGTGTAAACGCCGTCAAAAAAGGAATTCGCGTAATAACTGGGTAATTTCCGATAGTAGGTGGGGTCGGGATTGTCGGCTTTTGTATAATCAATACGGCTATTTCCAATTTGTCCAAATTGATACGAAATCGTTGTGTTCCAATTCGTATTTGGATTGACTTTCCAGTAATGGGACAACATAAATAGGGGCTCCTCGATTCTTTTAATTCTCGAATTTCTTTTTTCGCCTTCTTGAAATCCCCAATAGGAATTGTATTTTATACCTGCCAAATCCGATTGTTCGGCAGTATTAGGGGAATTTTTACCTCTTTTGTTTTGGGCATAAATGGAAGTGAAATTCAGGCTGTGTTTGTCGTTAATTTTCTTTTCGACACTGGCAAAAAAAGATTTAGCATCGTAATTTGTTCCTTCAAAATACCCGTCTTGAGCCCAACGTTTTCCTCCAGATACAGCATAAGCCCAGCCGTTTTTGTTCATTCCTGAAGCTGTAGTTCCCATCATTCTAAAACTATAATTTGTATTCGTATTTAAGAATGAGATTCGGGTTCCCGGTCTGAAAATAGAGGCTCTTGTATTTATTTCTTGTGTTCCTGCTATTCCCCCAAAAACATAATCAGAAGGCGCCGAACCATTTGTGAATTCTTGGTTTCGAGTGGCATCATTCAAGCCACCCCAGTTCCCATATTGCGGTCTTCCGTCGGCAATTCGGTTCATCGGAACGCCATTAATCATAACATAGGCATATTTAGAGTCAATTCCCCTAACGCTAAATCGGGCTGCTCCAAAATTATATGCTGCCGCTTGTAAAAATAGATCGCGAGAAGATTGTAATAAACTGGAAGTGTTTTCGGAACCGCTATTGTCATCGCCTAAATCGGATTCGATGAGGGTAATTAATTCAGATTGTTTTTCTTGAGTCAAATCGTTTTCAAAAAAAATAGTGCCTAAATCCAACATTTTTCCGGCAATAATTTCAATTTGGAGCAATTGGTCTTGGTAACCCTCACTCTTGAGTAGTACTAATTGGCTTCCTATTCCAACGTGTTCAAAACTGAATTT
>CANHNG010000266.1 GCA_947461915.1 Flavobacteriaceae bacterium | reverse complement strand
GATGAATCCTATTTTATTGACCAAAGAACTATATTGGTCGAGAACAGTTTAATTGCGTTGCAGGAGTTAGCAAAATTTCACCGTCAGTATTTAAAATTACCCATAATTGCCCTTACGGGAAGCAATGGAAAAACCACTACAAAAGAATTGATTCAAGTTGTTCTTTCAAAAAAGTACAAAACAAAAGCAACTTTGGGGAATTTAAACAATCATATAGGAGTTCCATTGACATTATTGTCTTTCAATACCGAAACAGAGATTGGTATTGTTGAAATGGGAGCCAATCACAAAAAAGAGATTCAATTTTTGTGCGCTTTGGCTACGCCAGATTATGGATACATTACTAATTTTGGCAAAGCACATTTAGAGGGTTTTGGAGGTGTAGAAGGTGTAATTGAAGGGAAAAGTGAGATGTATCAGTATCTTTCCGAAAACAACAAATTAGCCTTTGTCAATTTGGAAGACCCGATTCAGGTCGAGAAGACAAAAACTTTAAAATCTTATTCGTTTGGAATAAATAAAGAATCTGCCGATGTAAATATAGCTTCCATAAAAGCAAATCCATTTGTGGAAATAAGCTATTCAGGACTTGAAATAACAACCCATTTAATTGGTCTGTATAATGCCAATAACATTTGTGCGGCGTTAACTATAGGAAAATATTTTGCAATAGACGATAAGGCAATAAAAGTAGCTTTAGAGAGCTACATCCCAGAGAACAACAGGTCGCAACTTTTAACTAAGGGAACAAACCAGATTATTCTGGATGCTTATAATGCAAATCCGAGCAGCATGACTGTGGCTATAGAAAATTTTGTTCAGTTAGACAATGCCAATAAAATTATGATATTGGGCGATATGTTCGAGTTGGGTTCAGAAAGCCATCTAGAGCATCAGGCAATTGTTGATTTACTTTTTAAAGAAGAAATTATCATTTGCCACTTTATTGGCGTGGCATTTTATACCAACAAAATTAAGAGAGCTAATTTTTATTTTCATGAAACATTTGAATCCTTTTCAAAGTGTTTCCAAGAAACTAAAATTGAAAATTCTTCCATATTGATAAAAGGATCAAGAGGAATGGCTCTGGAGCGAACATTGAGTTTATTGTGAAAATAACGAAGTTTAAAACCAGAACGCCATCTTAATTGGGATGGCGTTCTGGTTTCAATTAAACGCTAATCAAATAGCCAGTGAGGTTCTCTTTATTGTTGAGGCCTAATTTTTTTCTCAAACGGTACCGAGCCAGTTCGACACCTCCGTTCGAAATATTCATGATTTCTGAAATTTCTTTAGTTGACATATTCATTAATAAATAAGTAGCCAGATCTAATTCCCGAGGTGAAATTGTAGGGCATTTTTCTTTTAATCTTTTTAAAAAGTCATAATGAACATTTTTGATGTGTTTTTCCAGATCTTTCCAGCTATGATCAGCATTCACTTCTTTGACAATACTTTTGTTTAATTTTGTGATTTGTGATTTAGCGGAATCGTCAAACGACTCTACATTAATATCTTTTAGTTTTTGAATAATTCCGTTTAAAATTTTATTTTTCTTCGCAATCTGCAATGAGTTAGTTACCAGTTCTTTGTCTTTTGCAAGGATTTTAACTTTAAGTTTTTCATTTTGCAGTCTTTCAATTTCTTTTTCCAAGTCAAATTGTTCCTGTCTTATTTTCGACTCTTTTTCTAAATAAATCCTTCTCTGTTCAATAGTTTGATAATATTTGTTTGTTCTTATTTTAGCTTGTACTCTTAGTCTTATATAATATGCTGCAGTAGCTATACCAATAATATAAAATAGATAAGCCAAAAAGTGTCTATACCAAGGTGGAGATATCGTAAAATTCAATTCGGCCTGATTAGACTGGATTCCATAGCTATTTAAAACCTTAACTTTCATAATGTAATTACCTTCTCTAAGATTTGTGTATTCTTTTGTGGATGCAGGTGACCAATTGCTCCACTTGTCATCAAAACCCTCGAGTTGATAGGCAAATTTAATATTTTCAACATTTTCATAAGTGGGAGAAGAAAATGTAAATTTAATAGAATTTAAACGGTATGGAATTTTAGATTTTTTAGCCTTATTTGGTCCATTTCCAAAAAATAAAGTATCTCTAAGAGTTGAAAAACTTCTTATAAAGACATTTGGTTTAGAAATGGAATTTTTTGATAATTTCGAATTATAATGTGCCAAACCTTCGGTAAGACCTATAAATATATTTTCAGGATTAATGCTATATACTGATAAATTGTTATATACTAAATTCTGTGTTAAATTTAATGATGGTGCTGTAGTATTTGCATAATGATCCTTATTTTTTTTCATTAAAACCCCAAGTCCGCGTTGGTTAGTGTGCCATATATTTCCAAAATTATCCTCATGTATATTTGAGGATTTGATAATTGTTTTAAATAAGTTATCAGCTGTTTTGTCAACGTAAAAGACATCGCTGTTTTGAGAATATTTATAAAAATGGTTATCTGTTTTAAAATAGATTTTATTACGTAACTGCTGGACGCTGACAACGCCTTTTTCCGTATTAGATAAGTTACGATAGGTTTTTATATTATTAAAATTTTTATATCCTTCATTGAGTCCGATTTGATAAAGAAGGTTGTCTTTTATCACCCATATGTTTTTTGAATCGATTTCAAATTCTCCCACAGATTTGTAAAAACCTTCTATTTGACGTACGAATTGCCAACCATTTGGCCCATTTTCAAAAAGGGAAAATCCATTATAATTTGAACCAATCATATATTTTGATTGATTTGGGATTTTCTTAAAGCTCCAATAACCTGAATTGTCTAATGTCTTAAATGATTTACCACCCAAAATAACTAGAGCACCTATGTTATGCGCACAGATTAATTGATCGTCAATAACTTGTATGTTTGAAGCTTGCCCGGTTGTGCCTTCCACTAGTGTAAAAGCTTCTCCGCTGAAGGGTATGCTCCAAGGATGGTAAAAAACCCCTTGGTTAGTGGCAACATATAGATTTCCTTTGTATATTACAGTGGCATATACCGTACTTATGTCATAACTAAATCCAAAATAAGAAAAAGGAGAGTTTTCGTTTATGAAGGTAATACCATTATCAAGACCTAGCCATAGATTATTTTTACTGTCAATAAATGAGGTTAGGACAGTATTGTTTTGAAGGCCTTTTCTATAATTAATAAACTGAATGATTTTTCCTGAGGTATCGCATACAATAAAGCCATTCCGAACTGAATTAAGGACTATATAATTGTTCTTCATTACAACACCACCCAAACAACTATTGCTTTTGATAAAATTATTAGCTTCGGTGTTCCATGAGGTTATTTTTTCATTTTCATACATATAGAGACCTTTGTCCAAAGTTGCAATCAATATTTTACTATTTGGCATTGGAAACATTCCCCAAACCTGAGTGTCATTTAATATTGTTGAGCCTGCAAGTGGAATAAGCTCACCATTTTTATACTCCATTAGGCCTACCGCGATATCTTGAAAATAAATGGTGTTGTTGACTTGAAACGAAAAATGAAATTTCTTTGGGGCTTTAATTGTTTTTAGGCTGTTGTTCTTAAAAATAAAAATACTT
>CANHNG010000265.1 GCA_947461915.1 Flavobacteriaceae bacterium | reverse complement strand
TCGTAAACCGAATAAGGCTTGTCCAAGTCATTATGCTCTTTACGGGTTTTCATCCATTCTTTGTCCTTCCAATTATAATCCAAATCCCATATTACGGAAGCCGTGTGTGGTGGATGTTCGCAATATAAAGCAAACGGATCCGCTTTTTCAGTAACGATTCCGTTGTTGTTGGATTGTATTTTATATTTGTAGGTGGTTCCTTTTTCAAGGCCCGGAATAAAACCTTCCCAAATTCCGGAAGAATCCCAACGCACCTGTAACTCATGATCGCCTTGAATCCAATAATTGAAATCCCCAACCACAGAAACAGAACGCGCTGATGGCGCCCAAACGGCAAAATAAACGCCTTTTACTCCGTCAACTTCTATAAGATGTGCGCCTAGTTTTTCGTATAATCTGAAATGCTTTCCGGCTTTGAATAGATCAATATCGAAATCAGTAAAAAGGGAATAAGGATGTACTTTGCTCATTTTTATGGTATTGTTATTTTGTATTAATTGAAACAGCAATCAATTATTGCAGCCAATAGTGATTTGCCATTTATTTTAGGCTTCTATTTTAAACAGATGAAAAGGAAGTTCCGGAGATAACTCCACGAAATTCCATTCCTTATCCCAAATGTATTGATTTCCTGTAATTAAATCGGTAATCTTTATGGGTGATTTATCTAGTAACTCCTTTGGCAGCTTTACCGTTGCTTGGCTCGTATTATAGGCATCGAGATTGATAATCATTAAAGTCTGGTTTTGTTTGTCGTCGTCAAATTTATAATAGGCCATGACCTGCTCATGAGTAGTGTCACAAAAAACAATGTTGTTGGTTTGTTGCAGGGAACTTTGCTCTTTTCTAATCGAATTGATGCGAGTGATAAGGTTCGTGATTTTATTTTGCTTATCCCAGTCCCATTTAAAATATTCATACTTTTCGGAATCCAAATATTCTTCTTTCCCCGGTGCTAAGGGTGTCGAAATTTGATATTCGAAAACCGGTCCATAAATCCCAACACTGGAACTTAAGGTAGCGGCTAGAAAATATTTTTGAAGATGAATGGATTCATTACCATTTTGCAAAGCAAAGGGATTAATGTCTGGTGTATTAGGCCAAAAATTAGGACGGTAAAATTCTTTTTGTTCGGACTGGGTCAATTCAGTAACATATTCCGTCAATTCACTTTTGGAATTTCTCCAAGTAAAATAGGTATACGATTGGGTGAATCCCTGCTTCGCCAACTCGTTCATGATTTTTGGCCTCGTGAAAGCTTCCGCCAAAAACAAAACGTCTGGGTGTTTTTTCTTGATTTCTGAAATCAACCAACCCCAAAAAAAGAAGGGTTTAGTGTGGGGATTGTCCACTCTGAAAATCTTGATATCACATTCTTCTATCCAAAACAAAGCGACCTCCAATAGCTCTTTCCAGAGGTTTTTCCAATCGGAACTTTCGAAATAGATGGGCTGAATATCTTGGTATTTTTTTGGAGGATTTTCGGCGTATTGCACCGTGCCATCGGGTCTCCACTTAAACCATTGCGGAAAATCTTTCACATAAGGATGGTCAGGCGCCGCTTGCAGTGCATAATCCATGGCCACTTCTATTCCTAACTCCTTTGCCTTTTTTGCCAACGATTTAAAATCCTCAATAGTCCCTAATTCCGGGTGGGTCGATTTGTGTCCGCCATGATAGGAACCAATTCCCCAGGGCGATCCTACATCACCTGGTTTTGCATTGGTGGCATTATTCTTTCCCTTACGGTTTACTTCCCCAATAGGGTGAATCGGCGGAAAATACAAGGTATCAAACCCCATCGTGGCCACTCTTGGCAACAATTTTTCGCAATCCTTGAAAGTGCCGTGTTTCCGTTCTTCCTGCGAGGCGGAACGGGGAAAAAATTCATACCAGGTACTAAAAAGTGCTTTTTTTCTATCAACATACACCTTCAATTGTGAAGATTTGTTTTCTATAAACCGAATGGGATATTTCTTGAAGATTTGATGCAACTCGGCAGACGTGGCCACTTGAATTGCCTGGTCATAATCAGATTCATTGGTAAAATAAGTGGCGGCTTTTTCGAGGTAGTCTTTCTCTGAATCAGTCGCCAGTTTCATGACCGATTGTACGTATTCGGCACCTTCCAACAATTCCGATTTTACGTGCTGGTTGTCTTGAATTTTACGTTCCGTGCCGTGTTGCCAATTCAAGGCATAGTCGACCCAACCTTCCACAAAATAGGAGTAAAACCCCTGTTTTTCGACCTTGAAAGCCGCACTCCATTCGTCGTTGTCTTGTGGAACCATCCGCACTTCCTGCCATTTTTTGTCGTTTTCATGCTTAAATTTCACACAACATTCAATAATGTCATGTCCATCAGAAAAGACAGCCGCGGTTACATTTACTTTTTGATTTACAATTCTTTTAATTGGATTGGTACCACAATCCAATTGGGGCAAAACATTTTCAATTACGATTCGGGTTTGATTCTGCATTTTGTATTTTTAAAAATTCAACTGAATATGGTGAAAACTATACTATAAGGATGAAATGTAAAAAAATCAGTTACATTAGCTATTTTATGGAATAATTATCCGGTAAAACAGCCCCTTTTTTAACAACCACAATTCCATCTTTGACGGCATATAGCTCATTGGAATGATCCTCCAAATGTGGACCTCCGTTGATATGGACATCATTACCAATTCTACAGTTTTTATCAATAATGGCGGTATTTATATAACATCTTTCACCAATGCCGATTAATTGTTTGTTATTTTGAATATCAGCATTCATTTCATCAATATTCTGATAAAAATCGTTACCCATGACATAGCTATTTTGAATAACTGTATCCTCCCCTATTCGGGACCGGATTCCGATTACCGAATGACTAATTTCTTTGGCATTCACAATGCAACCTTCCGATATTAAAGATCTGTCTATGTTGGTTTTTTTGAATTTCGTAGGAGGCAACAATCGGGGACGCGTGTATATTTTATTCTCATTGTCAAATAAATTAAATTGAGGCAAATCGGCTGTCAAACCAATATTGGCTTCGAAAAAAGAGTCGATATTACCAATGTCAGTCCAATAGCCCTCATATTGAAAGCTAAATACTTTTTTACCCCCAACAACTGCTTGAGGAATAATTTCTTTTCCGAAATCTTTGGTATTGGGGTTTGACATGATATCCACCAATAATTTTTTATTGAAAATATAAATTCCCATCGAGGCCAAATAATGTTTTCCTTCATTTCGCATTTGATCGCTAACATCCGATTTCCAATCCGGCAACAGTTCTTTAGCTGGCTTTTCAATAAACGATTCAATACCACTTTGGGCGTTGGTTTTTAGAATGCCAAATTCAGGGGCATCTTTATCATTTACTGGCAAAGTGGCTATGGAGATGTCGGCTTCATTTTTGATGTGAGCCTCAAGCATCTCATCCAAATCCATTTGGTACAATTGATCCCCAGAAAGAATCAAGGCATAGTCAAATTTATGGTTTAAAAAATGAGGCATACATTGCCTTACGGCGTCAGCGGTTCCCTGAAACCAAGTGGGATTGTCCGGTGTTTGTTCCGCGGCCAAGATATCGACAAAAGCATG
>CANHNG010000264.1 GCA_947461915.1 Flavobacteriaceae bacterium | reverse complement strand
CCTGGAATGACGCCAAGTGAAGTTTCCGGCAATCCCATTTTGGCATTCTCCGATGCGATTCTAATATGACAAGCCATTGCCAATTCTAGTCCGCCACCAAGAGCAAAACCATTGATTGCGGCAATCACGGGAGTTTTCATATTTTCGATGAAATCAAATAAAATTTGTTGCCCTTGCGCTGCCAATTGTGACCCTTCTCTAACCGAAAAATGAGCAAATTCGGCAATATCGGCACCAGCGACAAAAGCTTTTTCTCCCCTTCCGGTTATTATAATTACACGAATATCCGGATTTTCATCAGCCAATACCAAGATTTCGTGTAACTCTTGAATTGTCGCTTTATTTAAGGCATTTAATTTTTCTGGTCTATTAATATAAATAGTGGCAATGCCTTTTTCATGTTTCAAAATAATGTTTTCCAATGCCATAACTTCGTAGATTTATTGGTTTATAATGGGCAAAGAAACGGTAAAAGTCGTCCCTTTTCCTTTACGGGATTCGACTGTAATGGTTCCGTTGTAATTTTCGATAATGTTTTTGATGATGCCAAGTCCCAATCCCATTCCGCTGGATTTTGTAGTGAATTTAGGTTCAAAAATACTGTTGAAATCTTCTGTCGCTATTCCCATTCCATTATCGGCAACGGTAATGATAACATTGTTGGATTCTTTTTTTATAGTTACAGCGACTGCTTTGTTTTCTTGTTGTTCCGGAATGGCTTGAATGGCATTTTTTACCAAATTAGTAATAATTCGGATGAGTTGTGTTCGGTCAATTTTTGAAATAATCTCGCCTTCTTCCGCCTTAAAATGGACATATTCTTCATTGAAAAGATCCATTGTCAATTCAACCACATCAACCACATTCAAGGTTTCATTTTGTTGAGCTGGCATCGATGCAAAGTTGGAAAATGCCGATGCAACGGAACTCATAGTGTCGATTTGTTGTATCAAGGTTTCAGAATAATCGTTGATTTTTTGTTTCAGGTTGGGATCGTTTGGGTCAAATTTCCTTTGAAAACTTTGCACCGTCAAACGCATTGGTGTCAGCGGATTTTTGATTTCATGGGCCACTTGTTTGGCCATTTCACGCCAGGCTTCCTCCCGTTCGCTTTGGGCTAATTTTAAGGCGCTTTCTTCCAGTTCATCAACCATTGCATTGTATGCTTTTATCAAAAGGTTGATTTCTTTGCTGCTAGCTTCGAGGACAATTTTCTCGTTTTTTTGGTTCAAGCTAGTCTCGCTCAATTTATCGGAAATGGTCTTTAACGATTTTGTGATATAGGACGAAAGAAAATAGGCAACCGCAAAAGCAACCAAGAGCATAAAACTGTATACTTGAGCAAGTCTTACCAAAAAATTTTGTAATTCTGTTTGATAATACCCATCATCTTCCACATACGGTAAATTCAAAATTCCCAATGGTTTGAACTTGTCGTCCTTTATCAAACTATAGGAAGACCGATTTTTTTTTCCGTTGCTATTTTTAATATCCACATATCGTTTTTCAATAGAAGATTGAACGAGTTTTATGATGTATTTTGGAATTGGCGGAGCGACTGGATCAATAGAAAATTTTGACTTCGAGGATTTCAAAAGTTTTCCTTCCAAACTATAAATATTAATCTCGAGATTGTGAATATCGGATAATTCGTGGATTTTATCCTTAAAAATCAGCGGTAAATTACTGGGCGTAAGCGGGTAAGTGGTATTCGAAAGTACGTAATTAATATTCTCTTTTATGGCGTCTTCCTTGCGGTCTAAACGTTCTTGATGGTATTCTTTGGCTTCGTTTTTGAATTGAATAATTGAAATGGAAGCCAATAAAACAGATGCCACAATTATCAATAGAATCATCGAAATGAAAATCCTGATTTGTAAAGAAAGCATCGATATCTTGAAGCCTTTTAGCATAGTTTTCAGTTGTCAGTTTTCGGTAGCAGCTGAATACTGCGGCTTAAAACTATTCTTTCCTTTCACGAATTCTTTTGTAAAATTTAAAACCAAGCATAATCAAAACCGAAAACAATACAATCCCAACAACTCCATAAATCCAGATTACGGCGTTTTTTAGAATGACTAAAAAGACTACGGCAAACAGTATGATTGTGGCACCTTCGTTCCACAAACGCATAAAATTTGTGGAGTATTTTACTTCATCATTTTGCAATTCCTTGAATATTTGATGGCATTTAAAATGATACAAATACAACACAAATACGAAGCCAAGTTTCACGTGCATCCAAGGCATTTGCAACCAAGCTTTTCCAAGTTCGGTAAAAAACAACATCCAAAAAGCGAAAATACTAGCTAAAATCGCCGATGGCCAAGTGATAATATACCACAATCGATACGTCATTATCTTGTATTGTTTTTGCAAGATTTCCTTTTCGGGCGAACGTTTGTCGTTGGCTTCTATTTGGTACACAAACAATCGAACAATATAAAAAAGTCCAGCAAACCAAGTGATGACAAAGATTAAATGCAAAGATTTTAGATAATTGTAGTAGTCCATTTTATAATTTTATCGCTATTTATTCAGCCCAATCCTTGATCCAATTTCCAACAGTTTGGCACCATTCATCACTATCATTCAAACAGGGAATGGCCATAAAATTCTCGCCACCGTGCGCTTTGAACTCGTGATTGGCTTCCATGGCGATTTCTTCCAAAGTTTCTAAACAATCCGAAACGAAAGCCGGGGTTACCACTGCCAAATTCTTGATTCCTTTTTCGGGCATTTTGTTTACTTCAACATCAGTGTAAGGGGTAAGCCATTTGTCTCCCGCCAATCGCGATTGAAACGTCTGGCTGTATTTTCCTTCAGGAATTCCCAATAATTTTACCACCTGTTTTGTAGTTTCATAACATTGGTGACGGTAACAAAATTCATGTGCTGGCGAAGGCGTATTACAGCAGGAACCGTCAATTTTGCAATGCGATTTGGTGATATCAGTTTTGCGAATGTGTCGCTCCGGAATACCATGATACGAAAACAACAAATGGTCGTAATCAAAACCCTCCAAATGGCCTTTAATTGAATCGGCCAAATTTTTTATATAGTCGGGTTTATTGTAAAATGCAGGGACAATCGTAAATTTCATTTCTGGGAAATGTTTTTTTCGCAAATCCTCCGCCAATTCCAAAATGGTCGTTGTTGAAGCCATCGCATGTTGCGGATACAAAGGAAAAAGCAACACTTCATTTACGCCTTTATCTTGTAATTCTTGCAATCCTTTGAGGATGGACATTGTTCCATAGCGCATGGCGAGCGAAACTGGAATTGATGTTTGAGCCTGTACTTTTTTCTGCATTCTTTGCGAAATCACCACGAGAGGCGAACCCTCTTCCCACCATATTTTGGCATAAGCTGCAGCTGATTTTTTTGGTCTTGTTTGAAGAATAATGCCCCGAACCAGCAAGGCTCGCAATAAAAATGGAACGTCAATCACGTATTTATCCATCAAAAATTCGTCCAAATACGGTTTTACAGCTGCCGGAGTTGGACTTTCTGGCGAACCAAGATTTACTAATAATACACCTTTCATATTTTTTTATTTTGTTTTATTAACCCAATCAAATCCGATTGGTTTGGAGTTT
>CANHNG010000263.1 GCA_947461915.1 Flavobacteriaceae bacterium | reverse complement strand
TTGCAAATAAATTTCAAAATGTTTTTTCAACAAATTTTATTGTACTTTCTTCGACTATTGATCCTTTAGATTATATGAAATCCAAAACCTATCCTTTTGTTATCGATTTTATTGCAAAACCAATAACAAAAGAAATGTTAGAAACTTTGAAAGAACGTTTCTAAAACAAAAAAGCCTCCAATGGAGGCTTTTTTGTTTTAGAACTAGTCTAACTATAGTTTAGTAACGTGCTTAGTTAATTTAGATTTCAAATTAGAAGCTTTATTATCATGAATGATGTTTTTCTTAGCCAACTTATCAATCATTGAAATTACAGCAGACAATTTAGCCGATGCATCAGATTTATCAGTAGCCAGTCTTAATGCTTTTATAGCATTACGAGTAGTTTTATGTTGGTATTTGTTTAATACTCTTTTCTTTTCGTTACTTCTAATTCTTTTTAGAGCTGACTTATGATTTGCCATTTTGTTTTTTTTCTTAATTAATTTGTAGCCCGTAGGGGAATCGAACCCCTCTTACATGGATGAAAACCATGCGTCCTAACCGATAGACGAACGGGCCATACTTCTCTAATGCGGATGCAAAAATACAACTATTTTTTAGACGTACAATAGGAGAGGCAAAAAAAATATTTTTTTTTTAATATGCCTTTGCAAACAAAACCCTTCCGACTGAAGAATTACCAGTGAGAACACAGCTTCCAGGCTGTTTTATCCTGTCTAAAGGGATGCATCTAATGGTTGCTTTTGTCAAATTTTTGATTTTTTCTTCCGTGGCTGCCGTTCCGTCCCAATGAGCCGATACAAAACCTCCCTTACCATCTAGAATGGCTACAAACTCCTCAAAACTATTTACTTCAGTAATATGAGTGTCACGGTAATTCAATGCATTGTCAAATAAATCGGTCTGAATTTGTTCCAATAGTTTTTGAATGTAAATTGCAATTCCGTCTTTATTTACCGTCTCTTTCGTCAGATTATCTCTTCTTGCTATTTCAAAAGTTCCGTTTTCCAAATCATTTGGACCCACCGCAATTCGAACAGGGACTCCTTTTAATTCCCATTCCGCAAATTTAAACCCTGGTTTTTGAGTGGTTCTGTCATCATATTTTACGGCAATTTTTAATCCCCTTAATTGCGAAACCAAAATAGTTACCGCAGCCGTAATTTCGACCAACTGTTCTTCTGTTTTATAAATAGGGACGATAACTACTTGTATGGGCGCTAAATTTGGAGGTAAAACTAATCCTTTGTCGTCAGAATGCGTCATCACTAACGCGCCCATCAATCGGGTAGAAACACCCCACGACGTCCCCCAAACATGTTCTTGTTTTCCTTCAGCATTGGCAAATTTTACATCGAAAGCTTTGGCGAAATTCTGTCCCAAAAAGTGAGAAGTTCCAGCTTGCAGTGCTTTACCATCCTGCATTAAAGCTTCGATACAATACGTCTCTTCAGCCCCTGCAAAACGTTCTGTTTCGGTTTTCAACCCTTTAATAACTGGAATAGCCATAAAATTTTCGGCAAATGCAGCATATACATGCATCATTTTTTCAGATTCCTCGATTGCTTCGCTTCGCGTTGCATGAGCGGTATGCCCTTCTTGCCAGAGAAACTCAGCTGTTCTAAGGAACAATCGGGTTCTCATTTCCCATCTTACCACATTGGCCCATTGGTTAATCAACAAAGGTAAATCTCTATACGATTGCACCCATCCTTTATAAGTTGACCAGATTATGGCTTCACTCGTAGGACGAACAATAAGTTCCTCTTCTAGTTTTGCATTAGGATCTACCATTAACTTACCCGGATTATCAGGGTCATTTTTTAATCTGTAATGAGTCACGATAGCACATTCTTTCGCAAAACCCTCGGCATTCTTTTCTTCGGCTTCAAACATGCTTTTTGGAACAAACAAAGGGAAATAGGCGTTTTGATGTCCTGTTTCTTTAAACATTCTGTCTAATTCCTCTTGCATTTTTTCCCAAATTGCATACCCATAAGGTTTAATGACCATACAGCCTCTAACTCCTGAATTTTCGGCTAAGTCAGCTTTTACAACTAGCTCGTTATACCATTTTGAATAATCGTCCGATCGGGTGGTTAGGTTTTTGCTCATATTGAATAATTTGGCACAAATTTTGTTTTATTTTATTTAACTAAATAGTTTCGCAAAACTAACTATTTTTGTAATGTGCAACAATAAAAAAACCTATAGATATGAAAACTACTATTTTCCCCTCTCCAAAAACAGCATTTTGTTCTATAATTGGTTTTTTTAGTTTTCTAGTAACCTCCTGCGGTTCTTATCAAAACAGTTCCTACTATGACTCTGATGGAATATATGGAAATACTGATATCAGAAATACGGAAAAAACAGCACAAAACAATTCAAGCAATCATTACAAAGAATACTTCAATTCTTTACAAAACGACAACCAACCAACGGAAATTTTCACCGATGTAAACAATTATAGTGATTATAACCCTTCAAATGACACTCTTCAAAGTTTAAACCAAGATTACGCTGGTTGGGGAAATAATTCCAGGAAAACAACTATAAACGTTTACACAAATCCTAATCCTTGGACTATGTCATTAGGATTTGGATGGGGATATCCGTATTATGGACTCGGTTATGACTTCGGTTGGAGCCAGCCTTACTATCCTTGGGGCTACTACGCTAATGGATGGAATAATCCTTATTACAATTATGGTTGGAATAATCCTTATTCATATGGATATTACAACCACCCCTATTCCTTTTATGGAAATTCCTATTACGGCTACTATAACAATCCCCAACAATATTCTCGGAGTGTAGGCCGAAGAGGCTCTTCCTCCAATTCGTCCTACAGTAACAATTCCATTCATTCAAGGTATTCCCAAAACAACACAACGCCTAATAGACGATCCAACATTGGAACTTACAGCACCAATAGCAATCCTTCCGTATCACCTAGAAGAACTGAATCGCAAAATCAAAATTATGGTACACGAACTTATTCTACAGGCACCAGATCCTCGGGTACGGAAAATACTAACAGCACTAGAAATACCAATACTAGAAGCGATTATAATCCTTCAGGCGAAACCCAGACCCGAAGCGATAGCACTACCCCTTCTAGATCCTACCCGTCAGGCTCGAATAGCACTCGAAATTCAGATTCCAATGATGGAGGCGGAAGAAGATCTGGTGGCAATGGAAGAAGATAATTAGTTTTGTTGCTCAAATAAAAAATAACCTTACCTGAATAAAAATGAAAAAACAACTATTCCTTTTATTTGTCAGCTTTACTTTCAGCCTTGCCCAAGCACAAGAAATCTCGGATGCGCTTCGCTATTCTCAAGACAATTTGAACGGAACAGCACGTTTCATTGCTATGAGCGGTGCTTTCGGAGCATTGGGTGGCGATTTATCATCCCTAAATATTAACCCAGCAGGTTCCGCAATTTTCTCTAACAATCAGATGGCGGTAACCCTAAGTAATAACAGCAAAAAGAATAATTCGAATTATTTTGGAACCAAAAGTTCGGATAGTAATAATTCCTTTGATTTGAATCAAGCGGGCGGTGTATTTATATTTAAAACCCAAAATCC
>CANHNG010000262.1 GCA_947461915.1 Flavobacteriaceae bacterium | reverse complement strand
TGTTCTATGCGCAATCTTTTGCTGGTATCGCCTTGGCGTTTTAGTGATAAAAGTTGTTCCCAGGTCATAGTGATTAAGGATTTAGGAATTTGAGAATTAGGATTTAAAAATCAAATATAAATTTTTAAATGATTTTCTTCATACAAACACTATTGGCAACACCAATATATTGCCCAAAGTTATCGGTAATTTCATATCCTAGTTTTTGATATAAGCCAATGGCATCAAACTGCAAATATCCGGTTTCGAGAATTGAAGTTGTGTAACCTTCTTCTTTTGCCCAAGTTTCCAGTTCCATTAAAATGGCTTTTGCAATTCCCTTACCACGACTTTCCGGCAAGGTATACATGCGTTTGATTTCGGCAACTTTGGAGTAGAATTCTTTATAAGCACCAATACCAACCGCTTTGTCATCATCATAACAAATGACTGCGTTTTTGAGTAAGCTGGTTTTATTATACTGAGCATAAAATGCATGATCTTCACCATCTAATACTCTTAGATACGCATCCAAAAGAATAACTAAATTACCAAAATCCTCGTTATCTGAAGTAGTTCTCCTAATGGTAATCATAACTTATTTTAAAGCATAAAATTGTTTCTTTCTTTCATCTAATAAATTCTTATTGACCACATAGGTTTTCGAAATGCTATCGTGCCAACCTCTGGCCGGCCTTCCGATAAAAGATAGTATTTCAAATGGAATTAATCGACAAAGTGTACGTATCAAAATACTATCGTGATTTGGTTTTTCGCCATTTTCGTCTACTACTATGGTTTGTGTAATAAATTTACCGATAGTTCTGGCGAAGAAAATTTCGAAAATATTGTAATACACCAAAGAGATACAAGCAACGAAAGTGTATTGGGCTATGTCATTTTTTACAAAATTAGTTGCGAACTCTTTATTCCCATTGGTCTCGGCAATGGTGACTGCAATGGTAAATACGATTATAAACAGGAATAATTGTCCAATATAATCCATCAATAAATTTAGGAAACGCTGACTATGCGATGCCAGAATTTCTTCAGTTACCGTAAATTTTTTTTGATTGTTTTGTTCCATAATGGCTATTCCTTTTGGTTAGCCAAAAAGAAATTTCTCGATTTTTTTGGGTATTGGTTATAGCTTTTATCACTTGGATTGGCAATTACCGTTTTGATGTTGATTTCGTCACCAAGTTTGAAACTGGCTTCGGTGTATTTATAATCCAACAGATATTCTCCACAAAAATAATTGCCGTCTTTGTCCTTTTCGATGATTCCTGTGTAAACTCCTTTTTTTTCTTTTGACATTGTGTTTTTTTTTAGCCCCGATGTAAGCTGGCTACCATGTAGCGCGAACAGCGGGAAATTCCTGCCTGCCGGCAGGCAGGGCTCCTAAAATTAATAAAAAACAGCCATCAATGACAGCTGTTTCTCTTTATTCTTTTCTCTTTATTCTTTTCTCTTTTTATGATCCACACATTTCGCAGTCATCCGGACCAGCATTTCTTGCTTGGTCTACCATTGCTTTAAAATCTTCGGCAGTCATTTCGCCTGTTTCATTTGGCGCTACCACCTCAACCGCTACCGGTTCTGCCAATTGTGCTGTTGGTTCCGCTTTTTTATCGTTGTTCAAAGTGAACTTGATTGCGTCAACTGCAGCTTTAGTTCTCAAATAGTACATTCCGGTTTTTAAACCACTTTGCCAAGCATAGAAATGCATTGACGTTAATTTCGCATAGTTTGCATCTTGCATAAATAAGTTTAACGATTGCGATTGGTCAATGAAATATCCTCTGTGACGCGACATATCGATGATGTCTTTCATAGACATCTCCCACACCGTTTTGTACAATTCTTTCAACTCTTGTGGAATATCCAAATCTTGAACCGAACCATTATTACGCATCAATTGTTGTTTCAAATCTTCGGTCCAAAGTCCACGTTTTACTAGATCTTCCAGTAAATGTTTGTTCACTACGATGAATTCGCCAGACAATACACGACGTGTATAAATATTTGAAGTATACGGCTCAAATGCTTCGTTGTTTCCTAAAATTTGTGAAGTAGAGGCTGTTGGCATTGGCGCAACCAACAATGAGTTTCTTACACCGTGTTTCATTACTTCTTTTCTCAACGCTTTCCAATCCCAACGGCCGGAAAGTTCCTCATCTTTTATGTTCCAAAGATTGTGTTGGAATTCTCCTTGCGAAATTGGTGAACCTTTGAAAGATGAATATGGTCCTTCTACTTTTGCTTCTTCCATTGAAGCGGTTACTGCAGCAAAGTACAAGGTTTCGAAAATTTCCTGATTTAACTTCTTCGCTTCATCGCTGGTGAATGGCATTCTCAACAAGATAAAAGCATCAGCCAAACCTTGCACTCCCAATCCAACTGGTCGGTGACGAAGGTTAGAGTTTTCGGCCTCTTTTACTGGATAGTAATTTCTGTCGATTACTTTGTTTAAATTTCTGGTTACACGTTTTGTTACGTTGTATAACAATTGGTGGTTGAATTCTCCATTCTCCACAAACATTGGTAACGAAATTGAAGCCAAATTACAAACTGCAATTTCGTCTGCAGAAGTGTATTCCATGATTTCGGTACAAAGGTTTGACGAACGGATGGTTCCCAAATTCTTTTGATTTGATTTACGGTTTGCTGCATCTTTATACAACATGTACGGTGTTCCAGTTTCGATTTGTGATTCGAGTATTTTCTCCCAAAGCTCTCGTGCTTTAACCGTTTTTCTTCCTTTGTTTTGCGCTTCATAAGAAGTGTATAACGCTTCAAATTCGTCTCCGTAAACATCGCATAATCCCGGACATTCATTTGGACACATCAACGTCCAGGTCGTATCTTCTTGTACACGTTTCATAAATAAATCGGATGTCCACATCGCGAAGAATAAATCACGAGCACGCATTTCTTCTTTTCCAGTATTTTTCTTCAAATCCAAGAATTCGAAAATATCAGCATGCCAGGTTTCCAAATAAATAGCGAAACTTCCTTTACGTTTTCCGCCGCCTTGATCTACGTAACGAGCGGTATCCTTAAACACTCGCAACATCGGAACAATTCCGTTTGATGTTCCGTTAGTGCCTCGAATGTATGAACCTGTCGCACGAACGTTGTGGATTGACAAACCAATTCCACCCGCCGATTGGGAGATTTTTGCGGTTTGTTTTAGCGTATCGTAAATTCCGTCGATGCTGTCGTCTTTCATGGTCAACAAGAAACAAGAAGACATTTGTGGTTTTGGCGTTCCCGCATTAAACAAGGTTGGCGTGGCATGCGTAAAGAACTTTTTAGACATCAAATCGTAAGTTTCGATTACGGATTCCATATCGTTTAAGTGAATTCCAACAGCCACACGCATCAACATATGTTGTGGACGCTCTACAATCTTTCCGTTTATTTTTAGCAAATAGGAACGCTCTAAAGTTTTAAAACCAAAATAGTCGTAATTGAAATCACGATTATAAATAATGTGAGAATTTAAAAATTCTGCATTTGCCTGAATTGCTTCGTACACCTCATCAGATAATAATGGTGCTTTTTGGTTCGTTCTTGGATTTACATAAAAGTACATTTCTTTCATGGTTTCCGAGAACGA
>CANHNG010000261.1 GCA_947461915.1 Flavobacteriaceae bacterium | reverse complement strand
TGTATCGGCCTCATAAAGAAAAACTTGTGTTTTTAAAACTTCCGCTGCATCTTTTGCAATTGTAACATCATTACCTAAAGCTAAATCAAGTAATACCTTTATAGAAGTTCCACCTTTCATATGCGACAACAACTCTAAAGCAAAAGCAGGGGAGATTTCAGCAACTACTGATTGGCCTAGAACGATTTCTTTTAAAAAATTAGCTTTTACATTGGCAGCAGGAGTAGTGCCTGGTACAACATTGTAAATAAAAAATTTTAGAGAATCAACCCTATTTGCGTTAGTTAAATCTTTAATTTGAGCAATGATTTCACTTAGTAATTCAGCGCCATCAATCGGCTTTGGGTGAAGTCCCTGAGCTTTGCGTTCTTCGATCTCCTTAATGTAATCGTTATAAGTATTCATAATGACGTATTTTCAATGTTATAAGGCAGATTTTCTTGATTATTTCAAAAACAAAAGCCTTAATTTTTATAATTTATTTATTTGTAAATCGGTTTTTTTACTTGGTTTTTATAGCAATTGATCCTGAAAATGGAAAAATGCTTTTTTCTAACGGTGCAAATTTAGGAATTTATGATGATAATTTTAAAAAAATAGCACAAGACCGCTTTCTTACAATTACTATTGCCAAATAAAGATTTTATCTGACTATTATTACGATATAGTTAACTTTAGACTGCATATATTTCACTATCAACAACACCTCATACTACTATTGATTGAATTGGCGTTCAAGTTCTTAAAGAAAAAAGGCGCTGAACTCATTTCTTGAGTTGCAGCGCCTTTTTAAATAGCGTTATTTTGAATTAAACTAGCTTATCTATAATCATTTCTTCGGTAATACCGTCTGCATCGGCTTTGTAGTTTTTAATGATTCGGTGACGCAAAATTCCTGTAGCTACAGCCTTCACATCCTCGATGTCCGGAGAAAATTTTCCATTGAAAGCGGCGTTTGCTTTGGCCGCCAAAATTAAATTTTGCGATGCTCTTGGTCCTGCTCCCCAGTCGAGATAGTTTTTTACAAATTCGTTAGACAAAGCATTGTCAGGACGTGTTTTACTGACCAAGGTAACGGCATATTCAATAACATTATCAGCCACCGGAATCCTGCGAATCAAGTGTTGGAAATCAATAATTTCCTGTGCTGTAAACAACGGATTTATGGTCTTTTTTTCATCAGAAGTGGTACGCTTCACCACATTTACCTCTTCCTCAAAAGAAGGGTAATCCAACTTAATAGCAAACATAAATCGGTCTAACTGTGCTTCAGGCAATGGATAGGTTCCTTCTTGCTCAATAGGGTTTTGGGTTGCCAATACAAAATAAGGCAAGTCTAATTTATAGTTTTGCCCTGCAATAGTCACAGAACGTTCTTGCATGGCTTCAAGCAATGCTGCTTGTGTTTTTGGAGGAGTTCTGTTGATTTCGTCAGCCAAAATAATGTTCGAAAAAATAGGTCCTTTTATGAATTTGAATTGGCGATTTTCATCCAAAATTTCACTTCCCAAAATGTCTGAAGGCATTAAATCAGGGGTAAACTGGATTCTTTTAAAATCAAGGCCAAGTGCCAGCGCTAGCGTATTAACCATCAAGGTTTTGGCCAATCCAGGAACTCCCACCAAAAGTGCGTGTCCACCAGAAAAAATGCAAAGCAAAATTTGATCAACCACCGCATCTTGACCCACAATTATTTTGGCTATTTCGCTCTTTAGTTCGTTTCTTTTTTGAACCAAGTTATGTATTGCTGCTACGTCTGACATTTTAAAATTTTAGATTTAGGATTTCTGACATCTACTTCTTCAACCAATTATTTGTGAAATTACAATCTCTGTATTCACCTATGATTTTAATATAGGTTTCCTTGATTTTCTCGTCAAACCATTTTCCAATGGTTTTGATTTGTTTTTCTTTCAATGCCAATTCTTTGATTTTGATATAATCCTTGGCATAATCGGCTACATGTTCGTCTATTCTATTCGTTACGGTAATTAACTTGTATTTTTTCTTGCCTGATTGATCTTCATCTATTATCGGAAAAGAAATTTCTCCTTCTTTAAAATTGGACACTTGACTGTATAAACTAGGATCCATTTTTGTTAATTCGAAACGAGTGTCTTGGGTTTTTGGATTTATCAAGGCTCCGCCATTGGCTTTAGTTTCTTTCTCATCAGACAAAGATCTTGCCGCATCTGCAAAAGTTAACTCCTTATCTCCTATTCTTTTTCTAATCAAAGTTATTTTTTCTTTGGCTTCTTTTAAGGACGTTTCGGATATGGTTGGTGTCAATAAAATATGGCGTAATTCTACTTCTTGTCCTTTTATTTTTTCAATGTAAATAATATGAAATCCGAAGTCAGTCTCAAAAGGGGCCGAAATTTCTCCTTCGGCGAGACTAAAAGCCACATCTTTAAACTCCTTTACAAAAGGCGTTTTCCGATTCATTTTATAAAAACCACCCGTTGCCCTCGAGCCAGGATCTTGAGAATACAAAACTGCTTTGGTGGAAAAACTGGATCCTTCCTGAATTTCTTTTTTGAACTCGTTTAATTTATCAATTACTTTCTGTTTCTCTTCATCAGAAACTTTGGGGGTTACCACAATTTGAGCAACTTCAAGTTCTACACCAAACATAGGTAAATCAGCAGTAGGTATCTTTTTGAAGAAATTCCGAACTTCTTCTGGTGTGATTTGGACATCATCAACAATTTTCTTCTGCATTTCTGAGGTGAGCTTCTGCTCTTTCAAAATATCAAAGAAATAAGATCTAAAATCCTCCTCACTATTTTTCTTGTAATATTGCACCACCTTATCCATAGAGCCTATTTGCTCTACCATGTAGTTCAATCTTTCTTCCATCATAGATTTCACTTCTGAATCTGTTACCTTTAAACTATCTTGTACGGCTTGGTGCGCATATAATTTATCTTCCAATAATTTCCCCAACATTTGACATCTTGTGATATCTTTTACAGACCCACCTTGACTAGAAATTTCCAAATAAGACTTATCAATATCTGAATCCAAAATAATGTAATCCCCTACTTTTGAAATTACACCATCGACTTTCTGTTTTTGGGTAGTATTACTTTTTTTAATGGTGTCAACTGCATTTTCTTTGATGATTTCTTGAGCTACTGTAATACTGCTTGAAAATAGTGACAGAAAAAATGTAAGTGCAATTGTAAAATTTATGGACTTCATTACTATTGATTTTGAAAACATTATTTTGAAATTTAATTTTTTTATAATTTATTGCTAAAACGGCATTGAATTCAACATCACTATAGCAGGCGAAATTTTGACCAAATATACACTTTAAGAATCAAGAAAAAGCATTGTTTACAACAACAATTTCGTTAAGCGGTTGTTGCAAAACAAAAATAACAATTCAATCACATAATACAAGTTTACTCAGGAGTATTAACAAAAAATTATAAGGAAGTTCCCTCAATTGATATGACATAAATTAGTTTACTAAGATAAGAAACCCAATAAAATAGACGATTATCCGCTCAATGGTTTAGAAACGGCAAAGCTGGTATTTGAAAAAAGCCGCCAAAATGGGCGGCTTTATAATCTCAAAACAACTGTGTGTTATTTTA
>CANHNG010000260.1 GCA_947461915.1 Flavobacteriaceae bacterium | reverse complement strand
TGTCGATATGACGGCCGCGAGTGGCATGTCATTTAAATCAAAAGACGGCTACAATGATGGGAATCCATTAAAAATATATTACTCCACTAACTATGTTCCTGGCGGCAATGTGAATCAAGCCACACTTATAGATATTACAGATAAATTTATACTATCCACCGGAAATACTTCCGGATACGGATCGGAATTTATCAATAGCGGAATTTACCCTATTCCTAAAGATTTAACCGGAAATGGGTATTTCATTTTTGAATATGACGGCACGACCGGAGTCACCACAACCATGCAATTGGATGATATTATCGTGACCAATAAATAATAAAAGATGGTTAACCCATGTATTTACCACATCAAAACAAGGGAATGTTTTTAACCTAAAATACAATTTCAATTATGGTACTTTTAAAAAAGGCAATGTTTTTTTTGTAAACTGCTATTGCTTATTTTTGTTTTATAATACAACAACATTAAAGCCTCAATAACAATGAAAATTCCGCCTAGCTTACAAAAAGGAGATACGATAGCCATATTAGCAACTGCCAGAAAAAACATTGACGACAATCTTAAACCTACTATAGATTTGCTGCACCGTTGGGGATTGGAGGTCGTAATTGGAAAATCGATTGGATTGGATGATAATCAATTGGCGGGAACTGATGTGCAACGCGCCGAAGATTTTCAAGAACAGCTAGACAATCCAAACATCAAAGCGATATGGTGTGTTCGCGGCGGTTATGGCACCGTCAGAATGATTGATTTATTGGATTTTACCATATTCAAGCAAAACCCAAAATGGGTTGTTGGCTTTAGCGATGTCACCGTAATGCACAGTTATTTAAACAAAATCAATATTGCTTCTATTCATGGTCTCATGCCGGTAACGGTCGAAAAAGCAAGTCCTGAATCTATCGAAAGTTTGCGAAAAGCGCTTTTTGGCGAAAGCCTAAAATATGAAATTCCTTTTGATGCGGCAAATCGATTGGGAACTGCCAAGGGCGAAATCGTAGGCGGAAATTTGTCTATTTTGTATAGCCTGATGGGCTCCAATGCACAAATCGATTGTAAAGGAAAAGTCCTTTTCATGGAAGATCTAGATGAATATTTATACCATATCGACCGTATGATGATGGCTTTGAAGCGTTGTGGTTGTTTTGAAAATTTGAATGGTTTAATTATTGGCAGTATGACTAAAATGAAAGACAACGACATTCCTTGGGGGAAAAATGCGAACCAAATTATTGAAGATGTTACCAAAGAGTATTCATTTCCGATTCTTTATAATTTTCCTGCAGGACATATCCAAAACAACAGTCCCTTAATTTTTGGAAAACAAGTTTCTTTAGAATTAAATACAATAACATCTAAGCTGACTTTTGAATAAATTAGCATTTTTTTAATTGATAACTTTCAAAATGGCCGAACACAACGAATTAGGAAAACTAGGAGAGGAATTGGCTGTTGAATTTCTTCGGAAAGAAGGCTATGAAATTCTGGAAACCAATTGGACTTTCCAAAAAGCCGAAATCGACATTATCGCCCAAAAGGAGAATATACTTGCGGTGGTCGAAGTAAAAACGCGCTCCTCTCTAGAATTTGGATTACCGCAAGATTTTGTAAAACCGAAGAAAATCCAACTTTTGGTCAAAGCCATAAACGAATATGTAGTTTCTAAAGATTTGGACATTGAAGTCCGTTTTGATATTATTGCCGTTCACAAAGAGGATAAATCCTTTGCAATTGAACACCTTAAGGATGCTTTTTATCATTTTTAACAAAAAATAATAATGTTATATTTGTAACAAATTGTTTTTTTATTTATTTTTGCCGCGGTTTTGTCTTATAAACAAGGCTTGTCCTGGACAAAAAATAGTTTAAACAAGAAGTCGCTTCTTAAATAAATTACTCAAAAAAATGAAAACAGTTTCCTCAATCGTAGAAAATTACATCAAAACAAAGCCTTTTTTGTTAAATGCATTGTCACTTGGAATAATCAATTTGACGTCCTTGTCCAGAAATATTATGGTCGAATTAGAGAATGAATTCAGCAAAGAAGTCAAACAAGGAGCCGTTGTAATGGCGCTTAAACGACTGACTGAAGAGCTGGATTTCAGACTCAACCACAAAATTAATAAAGTAATAAAAAACATTGGTGAAATTACCGTTCGTTCTGCATTGACGGATTACACCTTTGCGGCTTCGGACACTGTTTTGAACAAACAAGCCGAATTGATTACGGACATCAACACTTTTTCGGACATTTTTTATACTTCGTCTCGTGGTGTAAATGAAACCAATATTGTGGTAAGCAACAGTGTCAATCACCTTGTTGATAAACATTTTGCCAATGAAAAATTGATTCAAAAACTGGAAAATCTGGCGTCGATTACCGTAAAATTACCCAAAGAAAATATCGTTGTTCCGGGAATTTATTATTTCATTTTCCAGCGCTTGGCTTGGGAAGGAATCATCATCAACGAAGTGATTTCGACTTCAAACGAATTCACCATTTTGGTAAGCGAAAAGGAAGTGGATGTAGCCTTTAAAGTGATTAAGGATTTGAAAAATTAGAGATTAGCGTTCTACTATTTCGATTTTTTTTGGCCCCTTTAAAGTTAATTATTTCAATATCTCCTTTTTTATAATTTTTGCTTTAAATTAAGGTAGTTTTTTTATAAACTGTACCTTAATGAAGATTTTTGTATGTTTCAGATTTTGGAGCAGGGAATTTCGAGTCTATACAAAGGGGGCTATAATTACGAGGAACATTAAAAAAGCGACTTTTTTTTATATAATGTAAAAAAAGAACCTAATTTAACAACTATCTTGATAAATCTTCTGTTAAACTTTAATTTTAGTTAAAAAAATATAGGATTGTTGATTATCTTTGTACTCGAAAGCTGAAAGGGGTGGTTTCCTTGCAGTTATTTCATATAAATTTCATAATTTATAATTTTTTTGGTTAGTTAATAGCATAAAAACTCAGTCATTATTTGACTGAGTTTTTTTGTTTTTATACATTTGGAACAAAATTTGTACTTGCAGCTATGAAGTAGCACAAAAACTCCATGAAAAAAATAATCATAGTTTTACTATTTATTACAACTGTAAGTTTTGACACTCATAAACAAGATTCCTATGAAGTGGGAGAATGGTTTAAATTCCGAATTCATTATGGATTTATAAATGCAGGTTACGCAACGCTGGAAGTTAAAGAAGCCTCAATAAACAACAAAAAAGTTTTTCACGTTATAGGGAGAGGATATACCACGGGAATGTCGAGATTTTTTTTCAAGGTAGATGACTTGTATGAAAGCTACATCGATAAAGATACAGGGAATCCATATCAATTTGTTAGAAAAATAGACGAAGGAGGGTATGTCAAAAATCAAGAAGGGTTTTTTAATCAGTCGGGTGATAAAATTCTTGTAAAAGATTATAAAAACCAAACCGAAAAAATTCTCGAAATTCCAAAAAACACCCAAGACATTGTTTCAACATTTTATTACTTGAGGAATTATCCCGCCATTGATAAAATAAAACCTGGGGAATTTGTTTCTATCGATATGTTTTTTGATGATGAAACCACAAAGTTCAAACTTAAGTTT
>CANHNG010000259.1 GCA_947461915.1 Flavobacteriaceae bacterium | reverse complement strand
TTCAAGATGTAAGCACTGAATAGAGTAATGGCTAACAAAACCCAAGAATTGGATACTATTTCGAAAACCATCAAAGAATCCGAATATTTAAGGACCAAGGGCAAACTCACTATAAAAAGTGTGTTGGCAGGTGTTGGCAAACCAATAAAAGAATCCGTTTGGCGGGTGTCAATATTAAAATTTGCCAAACGGTAACAAGAGCCCAAGGTGATTATGAATCCCAGATAAGGCAAAATCAAATTATTAGACAAAGGGTTTTGGCTTTGTTCCAATAAGTGAAACATCACAAAACCAGGGACAACACCACTAGTAATCATATCGGCAAGGGAATCCAATTGCAAACCTAACGGACTGGAAACCTGGAATAATCTGGCAAAAAAGCCATCAAAAAAATCAAGAAATATACCCAAACACACAAAATAGAAAGCCATTATAAAGTTTAATTCTGAGACAAAAACTAAGGCAATACAGCCACAAAAAAGATTAAGTAACGTAATTATATTTGGGATGTGTTTTTTTATATTCATAACTATTTGAATTATGTTCTCAAAGTTGACAAATTTAATATAATAAGTGAAGGAGAAGTACGTTTTTTAAAATAGATTTAATCCTTTCCGGTTTATAAACCCCGAATGAGTTGTTAAAAAAGAAATAAGCTCAGTAAAAAATTATATTTTTGGTAAAAATTAAACACATCCTTAACGCTGCTAAATAATCAATGTTAAAAAAAAGCCTATTTATCTTCCTCCTTTTGCTTTGCGCTAGTTCGTATGCGCAAACCGTGAGAAAGTATTCGAATGAATTCATGAATATTGGTGTCGATGCGGCGGCATTGGGAATGGCGAATGCAGTGACTTCGAGCACTAATGACGTAAATTCTGTCTATTGGAATCCGGCAGGACTCCTCCATATAGAAGACCCCCAAGTAGCGTTGATGCATGCCAACTATTTTGCCAATATTGCCCAATACGACTATATCGCCTATGCAAAACCGATTGATAATGAAAGCGCTTGGGGTGTTTCATTAATTCGTTTTGGGGTTGATGACATCATGGACACCACCGAATTGATGGACAGTCAGGGTAATATCGATTACAACCGAATCCGTCTTTTCTCTACTGCAGACTATGGATTTACTTTTTCCTATGCCCGAAAACTGAACTTTTCAGGATTGCAATATGGCGTAAATGCCAAGGTAATTCGAAGGGTAATCGGGAAATTTGCGAGTTCCTGGGGATTTGGATTTGATGCCGGCTTACAGTTCGAAAAAAATGACTGGCAATTTGGTTTGATGCTTCGAGACATAACGACCACGTACAATATTTGGAATATTGACGAAGCAGCTTATAAAAAAATAGCCGATGCGATACCCGACCAAAATCAAGAATTACCAGAGAGCACTGAGATTACGGCTCCCAAAGCGCAACTGGGATTATCCAAAAAATTGATTATTCGCTATGATTACAGTATTTTGGCAGCAGCCAATATCAATATGCGTTTCGCCCGAACCAACGATCTACTCTCAACTGATTTTGTGAGTATTGACCCCGCATTGGGATTTGAATTTGGTTATACCGACTTAGTATTTCTTCGAGCTGGTACAGGAAATTTCCAAAACGTACAACAACTGGACGGCTCCGAAAAAGTAGGTTTTCAGCCCAATATTGGGTTGGGATTTAAATACAAAGGCATTCAAGTTGATTATGCTCTGACCAATTTAGGCAACCAAAACACGACCTTGTATTCGAATATCTTTTCCGTAAAAGTGGATTTGGGGCAGTTTAGAAATTAGTTTTATTCTTTTAATACATTCCAATGAATTTCTCTTTATTAAAAAAAACAGTCTTCATCGTATTGCTGATTGGTTTTATAAATTCCAGCTTTGGACAAAACATCCTATTGTCAAAAAATGCCCGTGCCAGTATAATCACCTGTGATACGGGAAACGAAACCTATTCCCTGTTTGGCCACACCGCTATTCGTATAACGGATGTGGAGAATAATTTGGATGTTGTTTATAATTATGGCGCTTTTGATTTTGCCACGCCTAATTTTGTAGTAAAATTCACGAAAGGAGATCTTTTGTACTTTGCGGTTGCCCACTCCTTTTCTGATTTCATGAATGAATACGCCTATGAACAAAGAAGTGTTTTCGAGCAGGAATTAATAGTTCCTCTCGCTTTAAAACAAAAATTATTGGATCATTTAAATACCGCCATGGCTTCAGAAGAACGCTATTACACCTACAAGTTCATTGATAAAAACTGTACTTCAATGGTGGTGAATCTGCTGAACAAAACACTGGGATCGAATGTGGTTGTCAAGAAAACCGATACCGATAAAACTTATAGAACCATTCTGTATCCTTATTTCGAGCATTCCTTTTATGAAAAACTCGGTACTAGTATTATTTTCGGAAAGAAAGTAGATCAACTTGGCACTCAGATTTTTCTGCCTTTCGAACTTCAAAAAAGCTTAAAAGTCATCTCGTTTGAAAATCACCCATTGTGCAAGGAAAGTAAAACGCTCTTGGATTGTACGAAACAAAACCCAACATCATGCTGGAATAATGTTTACACCTATTTGTTTGTTCTTGGATTCATTTTGCTAATAAATAAAAGAAAAATAAATTTTATATACCTTACAATTATAGGAATTATGGGGATTTTCCTTACGTTGGTTGGATTTTATTCTTTTCATCAAGAATTAAGTGCCAATTATAATGTTTTATTGTTCAACCCAACATTATTGTTGTTGGTTTATTTTAATGGCATTAAAAACAAAAAATGGATTTACAAATTAGCATTGTTTAACCTCATCTGCTTGTTAGTTTATGCCATAATTCTGATAAACAAAGCGTATTTATTGATTGTATTGCCCTTAATAATTACAAATGGAGTGCTATTAATTAAGTTAGCTATTCAAAATAAAAAACCAATTCCTATAATTATTTAAACGTCTTGAGATTTTAAATCTGGAACCTGCAATCCGCTACCTGCTAACTGCTAACTTCTAACTGCAATCCGCTCCCTGCTCCCTATTGCCCTCTGTAAAACAAGACTGTACTGATGGTTTTAATGATGATGTTTAAATCTAAGAAAACACTTCGATGTTTGATGTAATACAAATCATATTGTAGTTTTATCAGACTGTCTTCCAAGGATTCACCATACGGATAATTAACTTGTGCCCAGCCGGTAAGCCCTGGCCGAATCACATGTCGGGTTTCATAAAAAGGCATTATTTCAGCGATTTCCTTAACAAATACAGGTCTTTCTGGTCGTGGACCGATGACTGCCATGTCCCCTTTTAAAATATTGATGAATTGGGGAAATTCGTCAATTCGTGTTTTACGTAAAAATTTCCCAAAAGGGGTCACCCGATTATCGTTTGGAGTGGAAAATTCAGCGCCATTAGCCTCTGCATTTTTAACCATAGTCCTAAACTTGTATATTCTGAACAGTTCCCCATTTTTACCTACCCGTTCCTGGTTATAAAATAGTTTTCCTCGATTTCCCAAAGCATTTCCTAAGACAATAAAGGGAATCAATACTGCTCCAAATAGCAAACCCAAAACGGAGATGATCACCTCCATAATTTTTATGTTCCATAAATAGAGCTGGTTGTTA
>CANHNG010000258.1 GCA_947461915.1 Flavobacteriaceae bacterium | reverse complement strand
TGGGAGATTTCGACCGCGGTTTCGATGCCAATTATTATAAAGAAACGCATTTTCCATTAGAAATTGTCCACACGCCAGACCAAAACAAAACCGATTTAGAGAAAGCCTTCGATTATCTTATAGAAAGAAAAATTCCTGCTGCAAACGTGGTTTGGGCCACCGGAAAACGCGCTGATCACACCATAACAAACCTGACAAATATTACTCGATACCGGGATTTATTGAAAATCGTGGTACTAGACGACCATTCCAAAGTTTATTTATTGCCCAAAAAATTCGAAAAATGGTATCCTGCCAATACCCTCATTTCTCTCATTCCCATTGGAAACGTTACAGGAGTCCATTCCGAAAATCTATTTTACCCATTAGCAAACGACACCCTAACCATGGGATACAGAACTGGAAGCAGCAATCACGTAATAATGGATGGAATGGTCACCATAGCACATGAAAAAGGCGATTTGTTGTTGATGGAATGTTGGGATTAGTCTACAGATGGCAGGTTTCAGATAGCAGTATTCAAATTTAAGTTATTATAAATCTGCATTCTGAAATCGCTATAAATCAACTATCTTTGCCGTCTGAATTCAAAAAATGAAACTGAAACAGATTACCGAAAAAACGAATTTACATCCCAGAAATCAACACCGATTGGGATATAATTTTGAACAATTAATTGCAACTTGTCCTGAACTTCAACAATTTGTGGGGATCAACGAACATCAAAATAAAACCATTGATTTTGCTAATCCAAAAGCTGTAAAAGCACTCAATAAAGCCTTATTAATTGCCCATTATGACATCCAAAATTGGGATATTCTCGAAAATTATTTATGTCCACCCATTCCGGGAAGAGTTGATTATATTCATTGTATCGCCGATTTATTGGCATCGAATAATAACGGGATTATTCCAGAAGGTGAGAATGTACAAGTACTAGATATTGGGATCGGTGCCAATTGTATTTATCCCATACTAGGAAACTCGGTTTATGGTTGGTCATTTGTTGGAACTGAAATAGATGAAAAAGCAATTCAAAACTGCAAAAAAATCATTGAAGCCAATCCAAAATTAATGGATGTCATCAGTTTGCAATTGCAAACTGAATCGCGTTTTATTTTCAAAAACATCATCACGCCCGAAGATCGGTTTTCGTTCACGATATGCAATCCCCCTTTTCACAACTCCCAAGAAGAAGCAACAAAAGCCTCCATTCGTAAAATCAACAATCTCGAAAATACTAGAACCAATACCCCTGTTCTGAATTTTGGAGGTCATAACGCCGAATTATGGTGCGATGGAGGAGAATCTGGCTTCGTCACACAAATGATTTTCGAAAGTGCCAAATACCCCATGCAATGCCTTTGGTTTACGACTTTAGTTTCCAAGAAAGAGAATCTGTCGAGTTTTTACAAAACGTTAAACAAAGTAAATGTAGCCGATGTAAAAACAATCAATATGGCTCAAGGGCAGAAAACTAGCCGAATTCTGGCTTGGACTTTCCAAACCGAAGCACAACAAAAAGCTTGGAAGTTTTAAGTTTTTCTAAACTCTTTTTTCTTGATTTCCTTTGTAACTTTGCGATTCTGAAAAAGATTAAATGAAATTCCAAGTTATCTCCGATTACCAACCCAAAGGCGACCAACCGCAAGCTATTGAAAAATTAGCGCATGGAATTGAGGCTGGCGAACACTATCAAACTTTGTTGGGAGTAACAGGTTCCGGAAAAACATTTACCGTGGCCAATGTCATTCAAGAAGTGCAAAAACCTACCTTGATTTTGGCACACAACAAAACCTTGGCGGCACAATTGTATTCAGAGTTCAAGCAATTTTTCCCGAATAATGCCGTGGAATATTTCGTCTCTTATTACGATTATTACCAGCCCGAGGCTTTTATGCCCGTTACCGGCGTTTTCATCGAAAAGGATTTATCCATCAACGAAGAGTTGGAGAAAATGCGTTTGAGTACCACTTCTTCCCTACTTTCGGGGCGAAGAGATATTATTGTCGTGGCATCGGTTTCTTGTATTTATGGTATTGGAAATCCAGTTGAATTCCAAAAGAATGTCATTGCCATCGAGAAAAACCAAATTATTTCCCGCACCAAATTATTGCATAGTTTGGTTCAAAGTTTATATTCCAGAACCGAAGCCGATTTCAATCCGGGAAATTTCCGAATCAAAGGCGACACGCTCGAAGTCTATCCCAGTTATGCCGACGAGGCGTTTCGAATTCATTTTTTTGGAGATGAAATCGAGGAAATCGAGGCCTTTGACGTCAAGACTTCAAAAGTGATTGAACGACACGACCAACTCACGATTTATCCTGCGAATATGTTCGTGACTTCGCCCGATGTATTGCAAAACGCAATTTGGGAAATCCAACAGGATTTGGTCAAGCAAGTAGATTATTTCAAGGAAATTGGCAAGCATCTCGAAGCCAAAAGACTGGAAGAACGCACCAACTTCGATTTGGAAATGATTCGCGAACTCGGTTATTGCTCTGGAATCGAAAATTATTCCCGTTATCTTGACGGAAGGGAAGCCGGCACAAGACCGTTTTGTTTATTGGATTATTTCCCCAAAGATTTCTTGATGGTGGTCGATGAAAGCCATGTCACGCTTTCGCAAGTGCACGCCATGTATGGTGGCGACAGAAGCCGAAAAGAAAACTTGGTGGAATACGGTTTCCGCCTCCCAGCTGCCATGGACAATCGCCCACTGAAATTTGAGGAATTTGAAGCGATGCAAAACCAGGTCATTTATGTTTCAGCAACGCCAGCCGACTATGAATTGCAGAAAACGGATGGGGTTTATATTGAACAGGTCATTCGGCCAACGGGTTTATTAGATCCAATTATTGAAATCCGTCCAAGTTTGAATCAAATTGATGATTTGATTGAGGAAATTCAGGTACGAGCCGAGATTGACGAACGCGTCTTGGTTACTACTTTAACCAAAAGAATGGCCGAAGAATTGGCCAAATATTTAGCCAAAGTTTCCATCCGGTGTCGCTATATACATTCAGATGTCGACACATTGGAACGTATTGAAATTATGCAGGATTTGCGAAAAGGACTGTTCGATGTTCTGATTGGCGTGAATTTACTGCGTGAAGGATTAGATTTACCGGAAGTTTCCCTAGTGGCCATTCTCGATGCCGACAAGGAAGGGTTTTTACGAAGTCATCGTTCATTGACCCAAACCATAGGCCGTGCCGCAAGAAACCTCAACGGAAAAGCAATTATGTATGCCGACAAAATTACGGCGAGTATGCAAAAAACCATTGACGAGACCAATTACCGCAGAACCAAACAAATCAATTTCAACATTGCAAACAATCAAGTTCCAGAGGCTTTAAACAAAAAAATAGAAAGTGCCTTTACCAAAAACCCTTTGGTAGATTATGAATTGGGCTACACCACTTCAATAGCCGCGGAACCCACGACGGAATACCTTACGAAACCTGAAATTGAAAAACGGATTCGCGAGAAACGAAAAGCAATGGAGAAAGCCGCAAAAGACTTGGATTTTATGCAAGCAGCAAAATTGCGAGATGATATTAAAGCCTTGCAAGAACAACTATAATGTTTTGAATGATTTGTAATGCAACTATTATTTCTATATTTGTT
>CANHNG010000257.1 GCA_947461915.1 Flavobacteriaceae bacterium | reverse complement strand
GATATTATTGAACGGAAAGGACATTCATAAGCTGGATGCTGTAACCTTGGCGCAAAACCTCAGCGTCGTTTTGACTGAAAAATTACCCCCAAGCAACTTGACCGTTTGGGAACTCATCGCTTTGGGGAGGCAGCCTTACACGAATTGGATTGGAAAATTAACCGACTATGACATCGCAAAAGTAAACGAAGCCATTGAACTTACACAAATTGGCCATTTGACATCCAGAAAACATTATGAAATTAGTGACGGACAATTGCAAATTGTATTGATTGCAAGAGCCTTGGCGCAGGACACGCCTTTAATTATTTTGGACGAACCCACAACCCACTTGGATTTACTCCACAAAGTGGTGCTTTTTAAACTCTTGAAAAAACTCACGCAAGAAACCGGAAAATGTATTCTGTTTTCGACTCACGACATCGATATGGCTATACAATTGAGTGACGAAATAATCATTATGACTCCTGAAAATGTGATTCAAGACCAACCTTGTAATTTGATACTAAAAGGAATTTTCAACACCTTATTTCAAGATGAACATATCGTTTTTGATAGCGAAAAAGGGAAATTTATCATCAATGGTTAATGGATAATTATCAATTGACAATTATTCATTTTTAATTAAAATCTGCCTTTTCGCTTCTCCCACTACAAACGCAACGGAATTGGCGATATTAAAACTTCGAATTAAATTCGACATCGGAATTGTCAAATGATTTTCGAATCTATCCAAAATTTCCTTGCTCAAACCCACGCTTTCTTTACCAAAAACCAACCAGTCCCCATCCTGAAAATCAGCTTCATAAATAGATTTATCAGCATGGGAACTCATCAAGAAAATACGGGATTGGTCTGGAATTTGGATAATCCATTCCTCAATATTTTGATATTCCGTAACATCCAAATGGATCCAATAATCTAAACCGGAACGTTTCAAGTTTTTATCATTGATAACAAATCCAAAAGGGTGAATCAGGTGCAGACGGCTTTCGGTGCCTACACACAAACGACCAATATTTCCAGTATTGTTGGGGATCTCGGGTTCTACTAGGACAATGTTTAACATATTAATTGGGTGTTAGGAATTGGGTTAAAAGATTTCAATAACTCATAATTCAAAATTGATAACTTCTTTTACTTCTCCAGCTTGCAAATGATTCAAATGTACGTTACCTATTCGAACGCGTACCAATCGCAAGGTAGGAAATCCAACCGCAGCGGTCATTTTCCGAACTTGGCGAAACTTCCCTTCATTGACAGTGATGGAAGCCCAAGATGTTGGTCCATGGCGTTCGTCCCGTATTTTTTTTCCCCTTGCTCCAAAAGCGGGAATTTCACTGATTATAAAGGACTCGCAAGGTTTGGTGGTATATTTTGTGCCGTTGAAACCTATTTCAACACCCTTTTTCATTTTGTCTATGGCTTCTTGAGTGATGATTCCATCGACTTGAACATAATACTCTTTATCCACTTTTTTGCTGCGAACGATTTCACTCATCTTTCCATCGGTGGTCAATAAAAGAAGGCCTTCAGAGTCCTCGTCTAGCCGACCAATAGCCATAGTCCCTTTGGGAAAATCGTGTAATTCGCCCAAAAGTTTCTTTTTCCTTTTGAGTTCATAAACAAATTGGCTCAAATAGCCATAAGGCTTGTGGAGGATGAAGTGACGGTGATTGGACATTTTTTTAAATAATTACACAAAAATACATTTTTCAAATTATCTTCTTATGCAATCTTAAATTGATATTATTCCTTACTTTTACTTTTTTCAAAAACCACCCTTTTATGTCAACTATGCTCCCGTTTTTACTGCTTTTTATTGTTGCACTCGCCATCGGAGTTTTCATTGGAAAACTACTATTTTCAGCTAAATCCCAATCGGAAAAAAGCTTTCTCGAAGAGAGACTCAACAATCTTAAAGAGCAATACCAAATAGAAAAATCGGATTGGGATACGAAATTGCAACAAGTTATTGAGGAAAAAGAAACCATTCGCAACGAGAAAGAATCCATCAATATACAACTCACCAAGAAAGAAGTCGATTTTGAAAATCTTTGGCAACGTAACCAAGAGCAAAAAGGGGAAGTAGAAAAACTACAGGAAAAATTCACCAAGGAATTCGAGAATTTAGCCAATAAAATCTTGGATGAAAAGTCCAACAAGTTTACCGAGCAGAACAAGGAGAATATGAAAAATATCTTGTCTCCATTACAAGAAAAAATTCAACTGTTCGAGAAAAAAGTGGATGACACCCATAAAGAAAGCATTGACTACCACGCGGCTTTGCGCCAACAAATTATAGGACTTAGTGAACTGAACGCTCAAATGAGCAAGGAAACCCTAAACCTGACCAAAGCCCTAAAAGGGGATAGTAAAATGCAAGGGAATTGGGGAGAGTTGATTCTGGAACGAGTTTTGGAAAAATCAGGATTGGAAAAAGATAGGGAATATTTTGTGCAACAATCCCACACCAACGCCGAAGGAAATCGCGTTTTTCCTGATGTAGTCATCAATCTCCCTGACGGCAAAAAAATGATTGTCGATTCGAAAGTTTCGCTGACCGCCTATGAAAAATTCATCAACGAAGAAGACGACAGTTTGAAAAATGCTTTTTTGAAAGAACATGTCAGTTCTATCAAACGCCATGTGGAGCAATTGGGAGATAAAAATTACCAGGATTTATACCAAATAGAAAGCCCAGATTTTGTGCTGCTTTTCATCCCAATGGAACCGGCTTTTGCATTGGCGTTGAACGAGGACACCACTTTGTACAACAAGGCTTTTGAGAAAAATATCGTGATTGTGACTCCTTCAACCCTACTAGCAACTTTGCGCACGATTGACAGCATGTGGGCGAACCAAAAACAACAAGAAAATGCCTTTGAAATTGCAAGACAAGCCGGAGCTCTGTATGACAAATTTGAGGGTTTCGTAGCTGATTTGGTTAAAGTTGGAAACAAAATTAAAGATTCCAAAACTGAATACGACAACGCCATGAATAAACTTGTGGATGGAAAAGGAAACCTCATCACGAGTGTCGAAAAACTTAAAAAAATGGGAGCAAAAGCCAAAAAAGCGCTTCCTGATAACATCTTGAATCGCGCAGAAAAACAATCCGAATAATCCAAAAACAAAAAAATATAAACAAAGTAAATCAATTATGGAATCTATTTTTAAAACCGTTGAATCGTCAAAAATTAGTATTTCGCAATTAATGCTACCTTCCCACACCAATTTTAGTGGCAAAATTCATGGCGGTTATATCTTATCGATGCTTGACCAAATTGCGTTTGCGTGTGCCTCGAAATTTTCAGGAAACTATTGCGTAACGGCTTCTGTTGACACCGTAAACTTCCTGAATCCCATAGAAGTTGGAGAGCTTGTTACCATGAAAGCCTGTGTGAATTATGTTGGTAAAAGTTCCATGATTATAGGCATACGAGTTGAATCGGAGAATATCCAAACAGGAAACATAAAACATTGTAATTCCTCCTATTTCACGATGGTTTCTAAAGACAAGCAAGGCGAAAACGCAACGGTTCCGGGTTTAATTTTAACGAACACGAAAGATGTGAGACGCTTTTTTAATTGCTTAAAACAGATTAATTCAAAAAAAGAAAGAGACACTGCTG
>CANHNG010000256.1 GCA_947461915.1 Flavobacteriaceae bacterium | reverse complement strand
TTTATAATCTCCAATATTTTTTTTATTTTCAGCAATCATTTTTTTCTGCTTGAAATAATTTAAAATTCCTATCATAAAAATTATAAAAGAACTAGTAAAAAAGAAAATTTCAATGGCAATACTGTTGGTCATATTCAACAAACTAGTTATGCTTAAGCCGGCAACAAAAAAATAAAGTGAGGTTCTCATAAATGCCAAAAAAGTCGACTGATTGGCTAAAATTGTTCTTTGTAAAGCCAATCTTTCTCTTAAAATAAGGTCTTTATTTATTGGAATTTCTGTTTCCATTCTATTTTTATTACGGTTTTTTTGAGGTATTTATACCAAAAGGAAAATACAAAGGACAAAAACTTATAAAACTTGTGATTAAGAAAATGATGGCAAAAGCCCCTAAAACTATTGCGGTTGTTCCCCTAATGGTTTCTGTATAATACAAAACGCCTATTACAAGAGCGATAAGAATACGGATAATTTTGTCTGTTGGACCCATGTTTTTTTTCATGATTTTGGAATTTAATTGGTTGAAATATTAAGACTCTTTTGGTGATTTCACAAACATATTAAATACTAAACCGCCCATTAAAGCACCGTATAAAGTACTGTTTAAAAGCTTTGATTTTATGGCACAAGTTCCAGAAGCGCAACCTACATAAAAATAGTATAGATAACCCGAAATGGCTCCAACGACTATTCCAATTCCTGTAATTAGTATTGCTTTCTTGGTCATCAGTTACTTTTTTCCACGATGGTTTTTATTATTTCATCCTTGGTCAAAACCCCTGACTGACGCCACAATTGTATTCCATTTTGAAACAAAATCATGGTAGGAACTCCACGAACTTGGTATTTTGAAGCCAATTCCTGGTTTTTATCCACATCAATTTTAAATATCGTGACACGCTCTCCCAAACTGTCTTTTACCTGTTTCAAAATAGGAGCCAGCATTTTACATGGACCACACCAGGTAGCGGAAAAATCAATCAATACCGGTTTTTCTGACTTAATAATATTATCGAAACTACTGTTCATTTTTTCTGATTTTTGAGTGTATGGAATTCTATTTTTTATTTATCAATTCTATAAATGCCCTATTCAAGTTAATTTTTCCTTTGTTTTCTAATGCTTTTAGCAAGCGAGAAATCACGACTCTAGAAGTATGTAAGTCGTAAGCAATTTCTTGATGCGTATTTAAAATATGATTTGAATTATTAATTTTAGCTTTGTCATAAAGGTAATTCAATAATCGTTCATCCATATTCATAAATGCCAAATTATCAATAGCTGAAAGCATCTCTTTTAAACGATTATTATAGCTACTAAACACAAAATTTCTCCAGCTTTTGTATTTCCCTAACCATTCTTCCATTTTGGAAATAGGCATCATCACAACCGTTCCATTGGTTTCGGCTACAGCCTTAATTTCGCTTTTGGTCTCGCCCAAACAACAAGCCATCGTCATGGCGCAAGTATCTCCTTTTTCGATAAAATACAATAACAACTCCCCCTCATCAAAATCTTCACGCGATATTTTAATGGCACCCTTTATCAACAAAGGCATTTTTCTTATGGAATTGCCAAAATCTATCAGAACCTCCCCTTCCTTGAAATCGCGCAACAAGGAAACTTCAGCAATTTCTTCAATCAAAAGTTTTTCAAATAGTAATCCGTAGGTCTGTTTAAGTAGCTCTTTCATTATCAATATTAAATTTGTTAACAGTAAATTTCATTATTTTTTTAAACTTAAAAAACCAAGATACAGTGTAAGTTTTGGGTTCTACTCCATTTATTCATTAAAGTTCTGTTATCTAAAATCATTCAATGCCTTTTCAATAATGACAAGACCTTCCTGAATTTGCTCTTCATTAATAACCAATGGTGGAGCCAATCGTATTTTGTTGCCATGCGTTGGTTTTGCCAACAATCCGTAATCTCGGAATCGCAAGCAAATTTCCCATGCCAATTCAGAGTCTTCTTCACAATCAATGACTATCGCATTCAATAATCCTTTGCCACGAACTAAAGTAATCAAGGGATTTCTTTGGGCAATTTCATTCAATCCTTTTCTTAAAATAATCCCTAAACGTTCCGCATTTTCGGCTAATTTCTCCTCTCGAATCACTTCGAGTGCAGCTATGGCAACAGCGGAAGCTATTGGATTTCCGCCAAAAGTGGAACCGTGCTGTCCCGGTTTAATCACATTCATAATGGTATCATTTGCCAAAACTGCCGAAACAGGATAAACGCCTCCGGAAAGCGCTTTCCCTAAAATAAGAATATCCGGCTTTACTTCTGGTTTATTTTCACATCCGTTTTTACAAGAACAATTGCCACAAGTGGCTAACAATTTCCCTGTTCTTGCAATTCCGGTTTGCACTTCATCTGCTATAAATAAGACGCTTTGTTGCTCACAAAGTGCTTTGGCTTTGGCCAAATACCCTTCGGAAGGGACATAAACTCCAGCTTCTCCCTGAATGGGTTCCACCAAGAAACCAGCAATATTTTTATCTGATTGCAATGCTTTTTCCAAGGCATCAATGTCATCATAAGGAATTTTGATAAATCCTGACGTGAAAGGTCCAAAACTCTTACGTGCCGTTTCATCATTTGAAAATGAAATAATGGTAGTAGTTCGGCCATGGAAATTGTTCTCGCAAACAATGATTTTGGCTTCATTTTCTGGAATACCTTTTACTTCATACGCCCATTTTCTGCATAATTTGATGGCCGTTTCTACCGCTTCGGCACCTGTATTCATAGGCAACACTTTGTCAAAACCAAAATATTGGGTTACATATTCTTCATAATTCCCCAATTGATCATTGTAAAAAGCACGGGAGGTCAATGTCAATGTTTGCGCTTGTTTTACCATCGCATTTACAATTTTAGGGTGACAATGCCCTTGATTCACCGCGGAATAAGCCGATAGAAAATCAAAATACTTTTTTTCGTCGATATCCCAAACATAAACCCCTTCTCCTCTTTGCAAAACCACAGGTAATGGATGGTAATTATGGGCTCCATATTTATTTTCTTTTGCTATCATTTCTTCTGATTTAGAAGAAAGAATTTGATTTTTAAGCTCCATAAAAAATTTGTTTTAATAAAAATAGAATGTAAAAAATAACTATTTACGCTATACTATTGTGTTTTTATTTCAGATATTTGACAATACTATAAATGTACCAAATTAATTAATATTAATTTATGAAAAAATTACTATATATTTTTGTTATTACAACCACAATTTCTTGTACCTCTCAAATTACCAGTGTTTCTAATGGCAACCCAACAAAATATATCAATACTATCACTTCAAAAGATTTAATAAAACATCTTACCCTCGTTGCTTCAGATGATATGCAAGGCCGAGAAACAGGCTCTAAAGGACAAAAAAAAGCGGGTGAATACCTCATCAATCAATATGAAAGTAACGCTATTTCCTTTCCAAAAGGAGCAACGGATTTTTACCAAAAAATCCCTGCAGCTTTCTTAAATGCCAAACGCAACGATAATTTACCCGATTCTGAAAATATTTGGGCTTATATCGAGGGCTCCGAAAAACCCGACGAAATCATTGTAATTTCGGCACACTACGATCACGTGGGGATAAAAGACGGAGAAGTCTATAACGGTGCC
>CANHNG010000255.1 GCA_947461915.1 Flavobacteriaceae bacterium | reverse complement strand
AATTTAAGCCCCATGTTTGTCTGTGTGATATCGAGTGTCCCAATACAACATCAGAATAAAGGTAACGATTACTGCTGATACAATTCCTTCAAACAATAGCGAAATGGAATAGTTCATTACGGAAGGATTTCCCCCAAACAGAAAACTTTTTGATAAAGATTTAATATAGGCTTCTCCTCCTTTAAAATAACTGTATGCAATTAAGCCCAATATACTCAAAAATACGCCCGTAAGTGAAGTCTTTAAGGCAGATGAGGCATTGGAAGCTAATACGGTGTTGCCTTGGTTGAAATTAGTTTTAAGTGTTTTTTGCGTTCCGTAAAATACAAATAGGATGTTAAATAATCTTAAAAAATAAAGATCGGCAACCCCTAGAAACTCCATTATTATGAAATAAGCTCCAATTGCTATAAAAATAATAAATCCGTTTATTAATTCTTTCGGTAGTTTCATATAGGTAAAATTTATAGGTTAGCGGTTTATAGCGTATCACTTTTACTTATTGGTATTTGCTTGGAACAAATTAGGTTTAAGTGGCAATCTCACCTAACTTTTTTAAAATGGCAACTTCATGAAAAACAGTACAATACAATCAAATTTACATAAAAAATGTTGTTTTTAAAGAAAAAAAGGGAAATAATTTTAGTGTTTTTTTACTTTTTTAGAAAGTAAAGCGCTGTTTTTTTGTCTTTTTCCAATTGTTCCTTCAAAAGGGCCACAGATTCAAATTTTTGTTCCGGGCGAAGGAATTGCAAAATGGAAACCGATATTTCATGGTCGTACAAATCAGCATCAAAATCAAAATAATGTATCTCGACGGATAAATGTTCTCCCGCCACGGTAGGGTTGTAGCCAATATTCATCATCCCAAAAACGGTTTTTTGATGGATTGTGCTCTGTACTATATAAACGCCATTTCGGGGAATGAGTTTGTAGTTTTCTTCGATTTGCAAGTTGGCTGTGGGAAAGCCTAGGGTTCTTCCCAATTGTTTCCCTTTGACAATGCTGCCCGACAAGAAATAGTCATAGCCCAGGTATTCATTGGACAAAGCCATATTCCCTTCCTGTAACGCCTTCCTGATTTTGGTGGAACTCACAGAAACGGCCTCAATTTCTTGAACGGATATCTGTTCTACTTCAAAATCATACTGTTTGCCAAAAGTAATGAGGTCGTCAATGTTTGCGGTACGATTTCTTCCAAAGCGGTGGTCATGACCAATAATTATTTTTTGGATATGGAACTGATCTACCAAAACCGTTTTGACAAATTCATGGGCAGATAATTTTGAAAACGTTTCGTCAAAAGGATGAATGACTAGGTTTTCGAGTCCTGTTTCTTCTAATAAAGCTATTTTTTCGGATAGGGTATTGAGTAATTTCACTTCTGATTTTTCCTCTAAAACCATACGCGGATGCGGAAAAAAAGTAAGAACCAAGCTTTCAGATTCACCGCCCGTATTTTGGGTTACCCTTTCCAAGATTTTTTTATGGCCAACATGCACTCCGTCAAAAGTACCTAGGGTGAGTATGGTTTTTTTCGTGGATTTGAAATCGTTGATGGAATGAAAAATCTTCAAAGCGGCTGTTTTAGAATGGTGCAAATTTAGGGTAATAATAACATATAAAAAAAGCGGATTGAAGTAAATCAATCCGCTCTATTTTTTAGGTAAAAAAACTAATCCTTGATAAATCGCAGCGTTTTTTTCTCGTTTTCTTTGGTAACGGTAACAAAATAGATTCCATTACTTAAGGTCGATGTGTTTATGGTCAAATCGCTTGCTGCCGATACTTCTTTTTGGAGGATGATTTGACCTATGCTATTGGCAATGGTATAGCTATTTGGTAGGCCAAAATTACTTGGAACGCTTATGTTTAAAGTTCCCTTTGTAGGATTTGGATATAGAAAAATGGCATTCGATCTTTCAAATTCCTTGTTTCCAAGAGAGTTGGTGGTGAAAGATTTGCTCTTGCTCGAAGTAAAAGAGGCTCCAGAAGTTATGATAGTTAATCCATCAGAAGATTTAATATCATAATATCCAGTGCCTGAATCGCCAAGAGCTCTGTCACAACAAATCCCATCGCCAGCCGCATCATTGATGGTGAAAGTATAACATTGATTGCTAGGTAATGCCCAGGTTTGGGTTATCAATGTTGGAATAGGGGATACGGTTGTTCCATTTACATAGGTGTCAGTGTAGGGTCCCCCTTTATATAAAATTGTCCCAGATGCATTTTTGATATTCCATGTTGTTTCGCTTCCGTAATAATCTTGTTGCAATCTAAACACATAATTGGCAAAGTTGTAGTTTGAAGGATTTCCTGTAATGATAAAACTTCCTGAAACGGAATTATTGGAAACTCTTTGATCTGTAACCCCATTGGTTTTGTCTATATTGACAACTATGGTTCCATTTATGGTTGAATTAATCGTTATGGGAAAGGTGGCAAATTTATTAGGGGATAAACTACCTGTCCAGTTATAGGGAATATTGCTACCCCCATTAATAGTATAATTAAGTGTTACCGATGTCAATGTACTCGTCCCTCTATTGTAGATTGTGATATTTTGAATCGTTAGATTAGGAACGGAACTACAAGTGGCGACGTTACAGCTGGTCTCTAGCTTTACTTCGGCGTCATTAGTGTACAAGGGAATAGCGACGCCTTTAGTCGAGGTTTTTAGACTACTTCTTCTGGCAGCACTATTCATTATGACGTCCATTCTATCTTTTTGGTTTTTGGTAAAAATATTCATACATGAATCGTCCGTGTAATCCATGTAATTTTCAATCATATCTATACCAGATTTTGCAGTACAACTATTAGTCCCTGTTGGACATCCATAATTAGGATCTTTTGCTACTGGGGTGTCAGCACAATAATCATTATTGGTGGCGCAATTTGAGCCATCGCCCCAAATGTGAATTAATCCGAGCCAATGTCCTATTTCATGAGTCATAGTTCTTCCCTTGTTATAAGGAGCGTTTAATAAAAAGGAACTTGTAGTTCCGCTACCAAATGCGTTATATCTGCCAACAACGCCATCCGTGTTTGCAATTCCATTCCCGCTAAGGCCACTTAAGCCAGAAGCATCGGGAAATTGGGCATAGCCTAAAAGCTTACTATCTGTAAATTGAACAGTCCACAAATTAAGGTATTGGGTAGGATCCCAAATGGTGGATGGTTTTAGGATAGATTCAATTTCAGCGTTTGTCCATGATTCCTGACAAAAAATCCGCCGGTCAATCCCGTTGGTTGGGTTTCCGTTTGGGTCTTGTTGTGCCAGAACAAATTGAATTTGGGTATCTACACCTACTGAGTTTATATTATAACCAGGTCCTGTTTTGCTAAAATCTTGGTTTAGTACCGTAATTTGGGATTGTACTTGGAGATCACTAATGTTTGGAGCTGTTCCTTCCACTTGTCCGTTATGAATAACATGGACCACGACAGGGATGGTTATTACTGCATTGGTTTGGGTAGTTCGCATGGTAGCGTTTTTTTGAACCAAAGGGGCTAACCAAGATTCAAACTGGTCTTGGGTCATTCTCTTAGGGTTTTTCTCTTGTAGCATTTTTTCATACTCTGTTGAAGCACAACGAATAACTCCATTTTTTGGATTTATATTTTCGGGTGTTATTTGTTT
>CANHNG010000254.1 GCA_947461915.1 Flavobacteriaceae bacterium | reverse complement strand
TGAATGGCGCGGCACTTTTCGTCACCGAACACAAATGGGCAAAAGAAGTAGGTTTGGCGTTGAATTTTGAAGCACGAGGAAGTTCTGGTCCCAGTTATATGTTGATGGAAACCAGTGGCGGAAATGCCGGATTGGTCAAAGAATTTGCTTCTGCCAACACCAAATTTCCAGTTTCCAATTCGCTAATGTACAGCATTTACAAAATGTTGCCAAACGATACTGATTTAACGGTTTTTAGAAAAAATGGCAACATTCAAGGCTACAATTTTGCTTTTATAGACAGTCATTACAATTACCACACGGCTCAAGATGACATCAATCATTTGGACAAAAATACCTTGGCGCATCAAGGAGAATATTTGATGCCGCTGTTGCATTATTTTTCGGATGCTAATTTAAACTCAACTCAATCCCCTGAGGATGATGTCTATTTTACAATTCCTTATTCTTTTATCAGCTATCCTTTTAGCTGGGTTTTGCCAATGGTAATTATCGCTTTTGTACTCTTGTTGTTTTTGATATTTATTGGAATGGGCAAACGTATTTTGTCTTTTCCAGAAATTATAAAAGGATTCATTCCGTTTTTGGGTTCGATAATCGTTTCGGGATTAATAACGTTTTTTGGATGGAAATTATTACTAAAAGTATATCCGCAATACAATGACCTACTCAACGGATTTACCTATAACGGACACGATTATATTGCGGCTTTCACGCTTTTGAGTTTGGCCATTTGTTTTGCTTTTTACCAGCGTTTCTCTGCCAAAAAAGTGACGATGAACCACTTCATTGCGCCATTATTTATTTGGATTCTCATCAACGGATTGATTTCCATCTTCCTGAAAGGAGCAGGATTTTTGATCATTCCCGCTTTTGCAGGATTGCTGATGTTGGCTTCTTTTGTACTTACCCAAAAGTCCAAATGGATTCTGAATCTTGTATTGAGCATTCCCACCTTACTGATTATTGCGCCATTCATCCAAATGTTCCCCATAGGTTTGGGACTGAAAGTGTTGTTTGGAAGTGCCATTCTTACTGTATTCACATTTGGTTTATTGCTGCCTGTTTTTGGTTCTTTTGTGCGAAAAGGAATGTCGTCCATAATTTTATTGGTACTGGCAATTGGCTTTTTCTCCAAAGCCCATTATTTGTCCGGTTATGAATCAGGCAAGGCCAAATCAAATAGTTTGGTGTATATTCTAGATGCCGAAAACAACAAGGCAACTTGGGCAACTTATGACACCAATCTTGACGAATGGACCAAAACCTATTTAGGCACAAATCCAAAAGATGCCGCAGCATTCAACTCTCTTTCTTTACCAAGCAAATACAATTCCGGCTTTACTTTTATGGCTGATGCGCCAATGAAGGAATTAGCGAAACCAACTATCGAATTTCTGAATGACCACGTTGTTGGTGCCAATCGTTATTTGAAAATACGAATAACCCCAAACCGAAAAGTCAATCGTTACGATGTTTTTGCCAATGAAGATTTGGATATTCATAATTTCAAAGCTAATGGTTTGTCTTTATTGGGGCAAAAAGGTTCCAAATACGAACGAAAGGGCAAGAAATTGTTAAGCTGTTATGTGGTGGATCAACTTCCGCTAGAAATCGAATTCAGCCTTGCCGCTTCGAGTGTTTTGGATTTGGATGTAATGGAAAGTTCTTTTGACTTAATGAGTAATCCGCTTTTTCAGATGCAAAAAAGAGCCAATTGGATGATGCCAACGCCTTTTGTGTTGAATGATGCGGTGGTTATTAAACAGAAAATAAAGTCGTCTCCAAAAATGGTTAAACCAATTGGTTTGAATGTTGGAAACGTCATTCAAAAAGATAGTTTGATGCTTGCAAAAGGCAGTTTGAAAAAACCGTAATATATGTGGTCACAAATTGTGATGATATCAAAACCAAATTGTACTATATGCAAGTAACTACATTACAATCTAAAATAGTTGACATTCGAGGTCAAAAAGTCATACTTGACTTTGATTTGGCAATGCTTTACGAATTGGAAACTAAAGTTTTAAACCAAGCTGTCAAAAGGAATGTCAAGAGATTTCCTGTTGATTTTATGTTTCAGTTATCAGATGATGAATATAATTCTCTAAGGTCACAAATTGTGACCTTAGAGAATGTTGGTCGTGGTAAATACAGAAAGTATTTACCCTTTGCCTTTACGGAACAAGGAGTGGCAATGCTAAGCGGAATTTTAAATTCAGATGTGGCAATAAATGTAAATATTGCCATAATGAGAACTTTTGTTATGATAAGAAGATATGCCTTGGAACACAAAGAATTCAACGCTAAATTATTGGAAATAGAAACCAAATACGACAAAAAATTTAGTGATGTTTATGAGGCCTTGAATTACCTCATCAAAAAAGAGGAGAAAGAAGTAGTGCAAAAAGAACGCAAACCAATTGGCTACAAAAAATAATACAAACTAAATTTCAAATGATTCAATTTCCAAGGCAAATTAATAGCTATATTAGCTGAAAAATCAGAGCTTTTTATGGCACAAAGCCAACCATTTTTTGGCGGATTAGAGCCATTTTATGGCCGTTATCAAAGAGTTAGTGGCAATTAAGCCAAAAGACAATCTAAAAGTCTAATAATAAATAACTTTAAGCAATAATGAGACTGACAATTTTAATCTTCACATTTTTAATTACGCTTTTATCATGTAGCAAAGAAAACACATCACCAACACAAGATAATGACAAGCCAAGCGAACAAAAAACTATAAACCTTACTATTGACGGAAATGCAAGAAGTTTTATAGTGTATCTTCCAACAGGTTACAACAATGCTGGCAAAATGCCATTGATTTTTGCCATACACGGTGGAAGTGGCACACCAGAAGGAATGATAAACATTGCCAATTTCAAACCAATCGCTGACAGAGATAAGGTTGTATTAGTTTATCCCGCAGGAATACAAAATAATTGGAATGACGGTAGACCTACAAAACCAAATCAATTAGGAATAAATGATGTTAGTTTCTTTAATCAACTCTGCGATTATATGATTACAAATTATTCTGTTGATGGAACAAAAATATATGCAACTGGAATTTCTAATGGTGGTTTTATGTCTTCTCGTTTGGGTTGCGAATTAAGTAATAGAATAGCCGCTATTGCGGTGGACGCTGCAACAATAGAAGCAACTACGATTGCACCAAATTGTAATCCTGGCAGGCCAGTTCCTGCAATTTATATTCACGGAACAACTGACCCACTTGTTCCATTCACAGGTGGACAAATGACCGCAGGAGGAACAGCAGGAGGAACTATTTTATCACATTTTCAAGCCATAGACAAATGGGTAGCAATTAATGGTTGTAACTCTACACCAACAATTACTGATTTACCCGACATTGCAAATGACAGAACAACTATTAAACAAAAAGTTTATTCAGGTGGTACAAATGGTAGTGAAGTGGTGAGCTATGTAGTTTTAAATGGTGGGCATACTTGGCCACAAGGTTATCAATATCTGAATGAAGCCATTATTGGAAAGACAAGTCAAGATATGAATGCCTGTGAAGTAATTTGGGCTTTTTTCAAGCGGTTTAAAAGACAATAAAATATGAAAAAACTATTTCAGTTATTGTTTTTTTGCTTGGTAACAAATATTGTTTTCGGTCAAATT
>CANHNG010000253.1 GCA_947461915.1 Flavobacteriaceae bacterium | reverse complement strand
TGGGCTAGTAAAGCAAGTTTTGCTATCAACGGTAAGCAATTAACAAATGCCCTTGTAGAACATGGCTATGTGACTATCGCACAAAATTGGAAAGCCGGTGATAAAATAACGATTAATTTCCCACTAGAAACTACCTTGATGACCGCAGATCCTCGGGTAGAAGAAACCCGTAATCAAGTAGCAGTAATGCGTGGACCAGTATTGTATTGTTTAGAATCACCAGATCTTCCATCGGGTTATGATGTTCCTTCTGTATTTATTCCGTCAAACAGCAGCTTTAAACCAGTACTTGGAATGAGTGGTATCAATAATGAAATATCCAATCAAACCTTTTCTCTGCAAGGAACAGGAATTTTTAAATATGATGCTCTAAAAGCCCCACTTTATAGACCATTTAATCAAGAAGCCGGTAAATCCTTTGATTTGACCTTGATTCCTTATTTTGCATGGGCCAATAGAAGTAAAAAAACAACTATGAGTGTATGGCTGCCGATAGTGGTAAAAGAATAGAATGAAAAAATAAATTTAATTATGAGTCAATCAACTTACGTACGACGATCTATGCAGGTTGTATTATCAAAACCCAAATTTTTATTTTTGCTTACGATACTACTAACAAATGCGTTCACTGCATCGAGTCAAGTGACAAATCATGTTCGTCCAAATATATTATTTATCGCTGTAGATGATTTGCGACCGGAATTGGGTTGTTATGGAGCTAAACAGATTAAAACACCCAACATAGATCGTTTGGCTAAACGCGGCGTTTTGTTTACAAGAGCCTACTGCCAGCAACCTCTATGTGGTCCAACACGTGCTAGTGTATTAACCGGCCTGCGTCCCAATTCTACTGGTGTTTTTGATAATAAAACAGACTTTAGGGATAAAAATCCGGATGTAGTCACGCTACCCCAATATTTCAAAAACAATGGTTACAAAACCATGACCATTGGAAAAGTTTTTCATAGTGGTTTTAAAGATAAAATCTCCTGGACGGAAGAACTTAAACCGAAAACATTGGGTGAACCTTATCCAATAAAAGCTTTGGGAGGTTATCAACTTCCTGAAAACAGGCAAGCTTATAAGGCACTTTCAGACGCACTTAGTGGAGAAGGAAAGACAGGTGAAGATGCACGTGCTCTTTTATCAGGTCCTGCAACGGAGTGTGCAGATGTTCCAGATAATGCCTATACGGATGGCATCACTGCCGAAACTGCCATTGGGGCAATTCGTAAGAGTGACAACAACCCCTTTTTTCTCGCTGTTGGGTTTTCCAAACCACATCTCTCCTTCATTGCTCCTAAAAAATACTGGGATCTATATGACGCATCAAAGCTGGAATTAACAAAATCTCCTCTTGCACCAAAGGATTGTCCTCCTATTGCTTTGAATTCATCAATTGAATTGAGGGCAAGAACTGATATGCCTAAAGATGGTCCGATTTCGGATAAAGATGCCATAAGGCTTCTCCATGGATATTATGCTTGTGTAAGTTATGTTGATGCGCAGATAGGTCGTCTGCTCGATGAATTAGACAAAAAAGGATTAACTCAAAATACCATCATCGTATTGTGGGGAGATCATGGTTGGAATCTGGGGGAACATGGTCTTTGGGGTAAAACCACTGATTTTGAGACCTGCGCCAGAGTTCCTTTGATTATTGCAGCCCCAAAACAAAAAGGAAATGGTAAATCGACCAACGGACTTGTGGAATTTGTAGATGTATATCCAACCCTCTGTGAATTGGCCAATCTCCCATTACCAAGTCATCTTGAAGGTACAAGCGCACGTAATTTGTTGAATGACCCTTCCAAACCATGGAAAAAAGCGACCTTCACGCAAACAACCTGTCCTGCGGTAAAAGAGTGGGCCGGAAAACCATTGGATCCCAAAACAAGAGAGAGTTTTGTCACATTGATGGATAGAGTAGAGAAAAACATTCAGGAGTTTGATTCCGATGACTTTTCTATGGAGAAATACAACGAACATGTTTCCGGATATTCCATGCGAACAGATCTGTATCGCTTTACCTATTGGATGGACAACCGTAATCCAGAGAAACCGCTGGCCATAGAACTTTATGACCACCAAAAAGATCCAAATGAAAATGTGAACATTGCTAAGCAGCCAGGTCAAGTCCAATTGGTCAAACAATTGACAAAACAATGGAAAGAGGGATGGCAAAAAGCAAAACCCCAATTAAAATAATTCATAATTTACCACTAACAATTCAGTACTTATGAAATTACATCAATTAACTCGGGCAGTATTATTTTTTCTTCTCCTTAACAATAGTTCTATTTCTGCAAAAAACGGTTCTGATTGGGCTGACATAACCGTTGATGTTAAGTCTAATTATCCTGTGAATGCTACCCAAAAGACAGAAAAACAGAAAGATGGCTTTACTCGGCTGAAAATCGTTTTGGCTAATGATGGCAAACAACCACTTACTATAGAACAAATTTCTATTCGCATTCCAATCATTGAGAATACATCAAATGAAACGGAAGCGCTCTTCGGGGGTAGTGATATGTGGCGCAATACTGTTATACATAGAAAATTAGGACAGTTGGATAAGAAATGTACAAGTAACTTATATGCTATGTTAAAACTTGCCGAAGGTGATTACTTGTTTGCAGGATCACTTACCTGGCGTATTTTCTTACCCTACATCACGATTAAAAACGGTGCTTATTTAATCACTTCTAATGGCGAAAACAAACAACTTTTACCGGGTGAAAAGATTGATTATGAACAGATAGTGCTATCCAAAAACACCAATTGGGTGAATCAGCTCGGTCAATTTGGCGAAGCCATCGCAAAGGAAAATAAGATTGGAAAACTTAAAGATGTGACCTACAACGGTTGGGCAACTTGGGATTATTATGGGCGCGTTTTTACAGCTGATGATGTGAATAAAAACATGGACCAATTGAATAAACTTCCTCTTGAAACGAATTTAGTGCAAGTTGATGGTGGTTGGTGGCCTGAACGTGGTGATTATATGCTGGTTCACAACAAAATTCCTGGAGGTATCAAAGCCATTGGCGCTCGTGTTCGTGCTGAAGGGAAGAAACTAGGTTTACATTTTGATGGCTTTCGGGGAGATGCAAAATCAGAAATTTGCAAGACGCACCCTGAATATTTTTTACATGATCAAGATGGCAAACTGTTTGTAAAGACACAAGAAACTCCGGATCACAAACTGGAACATACTTTTTTTGATTATTCACATCCAGGTGCTCGAGCGTATATTGCATCCTGTATTAAAAATATGAAGGAAAATTGGGGCGTGAGCTACTTTAAAATTGATTTTATGTGTAACGGACTCGATGATTTTATCAAAGGAAACAATAAATCGATAACTAGTTTTAAAGCATACAACTCTGGTATTACAAGTGTGGAACGATTCCGACTGGGTATGCAAACCATGCGAGATGCAATAGGACCTGACGGCTATTTCCTGGGTTGCACTGCAGTTTTTGGACCCACGATTGGATTTGTAGATGCCATGCGTACAGGTAATGATATTAACCCTGTTTACGAATCATTTGGAGAGAGAGCATTGTCAAACAGCAGCAATTTTTATCTTAAATCGGTATTTAACCTAGATCCTGACTACATGGTGGCTCGCGCTTCTGCCGATGAAGATGCTTCGGTGAGCATAGAAG
>CANHNG010000252.1 GCA_947461915.1 Flavobacteriaceae bacterium | reverse complement strand
ATAAAAGTTTAAGTTGGGTTGCAATCAATTTACCTCATTCATGGAACAGTCAAGACGCAACAGATAATAATCCTGGATATCGAAGAAGCGCTAGTTGGTATAAAAAAGATCTTTTGATTCCAAATATCGATTCAAATAATGTTTATCAATTGTATTTTGAAGGATCAAATATTACCACAAAAGTCTATGTCAACGGGAAAGAAGCCGGAGGACACATTGGCGGTTATATTGGTTTTACAATTGATATTACAGAGTTTATAAACAATGGAAATAATGAAGTTTTGGTTCGAGTTGATAACAGTTATAATATTGATATAATTCCATCACAAAAAAGTGACTTCTTTATTTATGGTGGGATTACAAGAGATGTTTGGTTGCAGTCAATGGCAAAGGACCATATTGACAACATTAAAATATCAACGCCCAAAGTTTCCGAAAAATCAGCTTCTTTAGTTGTAATAGCTTCTGTTAAAAGCACTAAAAAACCTATAGAATTTTCTTATTCAGCTCAATTGATTAATCCTAAAGGAAAAGTAGTTACAACTAAAAAAGGAACTATATCAAGTTCTACAACTACTATTGCATTCAACGATATCAAAAACCCTGAATTGTGGGATGTTAATACTCCAAATTTATATACGGTCAGTGTTTCTTTATTGGAAAATGGAAAAGTAACGGATAGGATCAACGATAAAGTGGGATTTCGATGGTTTGAATTTAAAGACAATGGTCCATTTTTTCTTAACGGAAAACGGGTGTTGATTCGCGGAACACACCGTCACGAGGAACACGCTGGAGTTGGAGCAGCAATGTCAAACGATCAGCATCGAAAAGATATGGAATCCATAAAAGAAATGGGGGCTAATTTTGTTCGATTGGCACATTATCCTCAAGATCCAGAAATTTATAAAGCCTGTGATGAATTGGGATTATTGGTTTGGGACGAATTGCCATGGTGTCGTGGAGGTCTTGGAACCGAAGTTTGGCAAAATAATACTAAAAATATGCTGGGTGAAATTATTAATCAAAATTACAATCATCCATCCATTATTATATGGTCTTTGGGGAATGAAATGTATTGGTTGCCTGATTTTCAGGGTGGTGACAATACCGAAAAAATGAATTATTTTTTGAAGGAGCTGAATGATATTGCCCATAAATTAGACCCAAGTCGAAAAACTGCTATTCGCAAATTCGAGGATGGTGCTAAAATTGTAGATGTTTTTTCACCTTCTATTTGGTCAGGTTGGTATTCAGGAAGTTATAAGAGTTATAAAACAGCAATTGATAAATACAAATTAGATTACAAACATTTCATCCACGCTGAATACGGAGGCGACAGTCAGGTAGGTCGTCATTCTGAAAAACCCATTAATGGGGAAGGCATTTTTCCAGAGGGATGGGAAGAGGCTATTGTGCAAGGAAAAGGTGGGAATATAGCTCAAATAGGAGATTGGAGCGAAAGTTACATTGTTGATTTATTCGATTGGCATTTGAATGTTTCTGAAAATGACCCAACATTTGTAGGGAATATTCAATGGGCTTTCAAAGATTTTGGGACGCCTTTGCGACCAGAAGATGATATTCCGTATATGAATCAAAAAGGATTGGTCGATAGAAACGGAAACCCAAAAGACGCGTATTATGTTTTTAAAAGTTATTGGAGTGACAAACCTTTTACTTACATCGAATCGCATACTTGGACAGATCGACAAGGGCCTAAAGATTTAGTCCGTGTATTAAATGTTTTCAGTAACTGTCCGAAAGTTGAATTTTTTCATAATGGAGTCTCTTTGGGAGAAAAAATCCGAAACATAAAAAGTTATCCAGCTTGTGGCTTGACTTGGGACGTGAATTTTACCGATGGAAAAAATACGCTTGTGGCTGTTGGCACAACAAATGATGGAAAAAAAGTAACAGATACCATTGATGTGAATTACCGTTTCACTAAAAATGAAGCGGCTACTGGACTGGTATTGTCTTCAGAGAAATTAAAGAACGGAAACTATTTAGTTACAGCCATAGCAGTTGATAAAAATAATTTGCGATGTCTGGATTATGAAGATCGTGTGTATTTTCAATGTTTATCGGGTGGTCAAACTTTAAAAAATCAAGGTACACCCACAGGAAGTGAATCGATAAAAATGTCAAATGGGAAAGCAGCTATTGAAGTAATTCCAAATGCAAATGGAGATTCAATTGAAATGAATATTTTGAATCAAAATTTTAAAGGAGAGTATTTAAAGTTTAAAAAATAAAATGCTCGAAAAGAGCAAATTCAGATGTTAAAAAGGATACGAATTTGTATTTTGGTAGTTATTGGAATCTCTTTTTTAGGTTGTTCTAGTACTAAAAGGGCATTTAACCTTAATGAAATAGAAAAGACTCGGGTTTTAAAATACGCGGAAATTTATTTAAAAGAGAAACCTATTACGGTAACCTCCAGTTTTTCTAACAGAAGCGCAGGAACCATTCACGATTTTTACTCCGAAGGCGATTATTGGTGGCCAGATCCAGAACATAAACAGGGGCCTTATATTCGAAAAGATGGAATGACTAATCCAGATAATTTCACAGCTCATCGTGAAGCTATGATACGGTTTAGCCAAATTTCAGGAGCTCTAGGTTCTGCCTATATTTTGACAAAAGACCAGAAATATGCCAACCAATTAGCATTGCATCTACAAGCCTGGTTTATCAATGAAGGCACAAAAATGAACCCTAATTTATTGTATGCACAAGCCATAAAAGGAATTGCAACAGGTCGTGGAATTGGAATTATCGATACTATTCATTTAATCGAAGTGACCAAAGCGATTCAAGCAATCCAAGATTCAAACGCTCTTTCGAAATCAGATTTAACAATCATTAAATTATGGTTTTCAAACTATTTAAATTGGCTGACAACTCACGAATATGGCATTGCAGAACGAGATAATGGCAACAATCACAGTGTTTGTTGGACGATGCAAGTTGCTGCTTTTGCCGATTTGATAAAGGATACTAAAACGATGGATTTTTGTAGAAATTTCTATAAAACAACACTTTTGTCGAATCAAATGGCGAAAGATGGCAGTTTTCCTTTGGAGTTGAAACGTACAAAACCCTATGGCTATTCCTTGTTCAATTTGGATGCGATGGCCAGTATTTGCCAGATTTTATCCACTAAAGAAGACAACCTTTTTGCGTATACCACAAAAGATGGACGAAATTTAGCCTTGGGATTGCAATTTATGGAACCTTTTATTGCGAACAAATCGCTTTGGCCTTACTCAAAAGACGTTATGTATTGGGAGGAATGGCCAGTTCGTCAGTCTAGTTTGCTTTTTGGAGGTATTGCATTGCATAATAAAAAATATACTGATTTATGGAAATCTCTACATGCAGATTTTACAAATCCAGAAATAATTCGGAATATGCCGGTTCGTTACCCGGTTTTATGGGTTTTGAATAATTAATAAAGTAAAAATTATTTAAACTTTAATGAATAGTAATGGTCATAAACAAGAACAAACAAATTAAGTTATAATGAAAAAGTTAATCGCAGTAGTAGTTTTAAGTATTTTATCAATTGCCCCTATAATTGCGCAAGAAAAATCAAAGCCAAATGTTCTTTTCATCGCTGTTGATGATTTAAAACCAGTTTTGGGTTGTTATGGAGATAAAATTATAAAAACACCAAATATTGATCGATTGGCAAAAATGGGTACAGTATT
>CANHNG010000251.1 GCA_947461915.1 Flavobacteriaceae bacterium | reverse complement strand
TAAAAATAAATGCTGTTTTAAGAACAGGAATTTCACATTCGTGCTTCAAGATGCTTTGCAATTCTTCGAGTGTTAGAAACTCTCTTTCGCTGTCTCCTTGTGGCAGGCTATCAACTTGTTCCGCTGGGTTGGTTCTTATTATGCCATCTTTAACAGCTTGTTTTAAAGCTGCTCTAAACTTGTTGAAGTAGGAGTGAGCTGAATTTGCTGACAAAGTTTTGTTTCCTGGTGTGCGAGCAGTTTTTGTTAGATATTCTCTGAAACCTTCCACGAATTTACTGTCCAATTGTGCAAATGATATGTCTTTTGGGCAATGCTTTCTTAAATGTTTGATGGTACTATCCCAATTGTCATAATTGCCTTTGCTTTCTAATCTCATTTCGGCTAATGTTTCCATATAGAGAATAAAGAAGCCTTTTAATTTCTCAAGATTATTGAAACCATACATTCCGTTTTGGATCTCTAAGTGTTTTTTAGAACGGATGCTTTCCGCAAGAGAGAGGATTTTATTGTTTTCATCTTTTTCGGCTTTTGTCAATTTTCCTTTTTCAGGTTCCGTGAGGAGGTATAGGTTCAAATATTCATAATCTCGCTTACCATTACTGTAGTAATCGAGATAGAGGCTGATTTTGTTTCCTTTCTGTCTTTGTCTTAAAGTTACTTTCATTTTACCATCAATTAAAAAGTTTATCAATTTGTGAACGCTCAATTATTTTCTTCCTTCCAAACTTGTGTATAATCAAATCACCACGTTTAATAATCCTGTTTATTGTCCATCTGCTAACACCAATTAGTTCCGCTGCATCTTGAACACATAAATAGTTTTTTGATTGTAATGAGGCTGGATTTGTAGATTGTAAGGTTTGCTGACTTTGCATCGTTTGCTGTTGCCCAATTAGAGAGTTTTGGATTTTCTCTTCTTTTGCTTTTTGCTTCCAGTGCCTGGAATTGCATTTTAGGCAACAATAACGGGTCAAAGTGGTTTTAGCGATATAGGCTTTGCCACAATAAGTACAGGTTTTCGGTATAGCCATATTACTACTCATAATCCAAATATTATGTAGCGAAATGTAGCATTATGTAGCGAAATGTAGCAATATGTAGCATCATTTGGCCAAGGTTGTTGCCAATTCAATTTGGGCAACAAAAACGTACATTGGGCAACAACTGAGCAACAAATATACTAAAAAAAAGGATATAGGGCAACAAAAAAAAGATAAATATTTATTGTAAAGTCAACAAAAATAAGGGGTTAGATAATAAAAGAAGGATAATTACTTTCCGATACAGAAATTGGCAAAGATGTTTCCAAGTAATTCGTCATTCGTCACTTGGCCCGTAATCATCCCAAAATGGTACAAGGCTTCCTTGATGTCAATCGCCATCAAGTCGCTCGATAGGTTGATTTCCAGTCCAAATTTCACTTTTTGGATTTCCTCCAGGGCTTTGAGTAAAGAGTCGTAATGTCTGGTGTTGGTGACAATGGTTTCGTTATTGCGTAACGCTCCAGTATTGACAAAGGAGAGCAATTGGTTTTTGAGTTCCTCAATTCCTGTTTTGTTTTTGGCTGAAATTTCAATTAATAATTGATAATTGATAATTGATAATTGGTTGTCAAATTGCTTTCGCTGTTTCGAATCTAATTTGTCAATTTTATTCGTCACCACAATTAATGGTTTAAGTGGAAATTGATTTCGAATTTTTTCAATTTGAATTTTCACACTGTTTTCATTATCCATTATCAATTGTAAACTATCAATTAAAAATAAAACTACCTGCGCCTGTTCTATTTTTTCGAAAGTCTTTCTAATCCCGATGCTTTCCACCACATCTTCGGTTTCGCGAATTCCTGCCGTATCGATGAATCTAAAACCTATGCCGCCAATAACCAATTCGTCTTCAATCGTATCTCGAGTGGTTCCGGCAATGTGGGAAACGATGGCGCGTTCTTCGTTCAGCAAGGCATTCAATAAAGTGGATTTCCCCACATTGGGTTCTCCCACAATCGCCACAGGAATACCATTTTTGATGACATTGCCCACGGCAAAGGAATCAATCAGTCGTTTCAGCACAAATTCGATTCTGTTTAATAGTTCGTGAAATTGTGCCCGGTCGGCAAAAGCGACATCTTCTTCGGCAAAGTCGAGTTCGAGTTCGATTAGGGACGCGAAATTTAAAAGTTCTTCGCGGAGCTTAGCAATTTCATTCGAGAAACCGCCGCGCATTTGTTGCATAGCGATTTGGTGCGAGGCTTCGTTGTCTGACGAAATCAAATCGGCAACGGCTTCAGCTTGCGACAAGTCGAGTTTGCCGTTCAGAAAAGCTCTTAGGGTAAATTCTCCTGGGTTTGCCATTCGGCACCCTTTTCGAAGCAATAACTGAATGATTTGCTGTTGGATATAAGTGGAGCCGTGACAGGAAATTTCGATAGTGTTTTCACCCGTGTAAGAGTGAGACCCTTTGAAAATGGAAACCAACACTTCGTCCAGCGTTTTTTGATTGTCAATTACATGTCCCAAATGCAGGGTATGGGATTTTTGTTGGGTTAAATTCTTTCCTTTAATGGATTTAAAAACAGAATTTCCAATGGCAATTGCATCTTCGCCAGAAATCCGAATGATGGCTATAGCTCCCGCTCCGGAAGGGGTTGCTAGGGCTACTATGGAATCGTTGTATAACATTTTATGGAGTATTGGCTGCAAAGGTACTAAATCTAAAGAAGTATCCATTTTTTTATAAAAGCAGCTTTTTGGTCTAAAAAAAATGGTAAATAGCTGACAAATATTCTTTTAAGGTCGTAACTTTATAGTAGTATTAGTTATGATAATTCACTTCAAATGGATTCCAAATGAAACGTATCCTATTTCCAACCGATTTTTCCGAAACAGCGAATAACGCTTTTGTGTATGCTTTAGAAATGGCAAAACATTTGGGCGCAGAATTTATTGTGCTCCATGTTTATGACTCTCCAAACCTTACCTATGAAGGTTGCCCGAGTTCTATAGCTTCGATTTACGAAACGATTGAATTAAAAAATTTCGAAAATTTTAAAGATCAGATTCCCTATCTGAGAAAAATAGCCGAGCAACACCACTTTGAGAGTGTGAAGATGAGCCATGTTTTGCGGCGTGGCAACCTAGTTAAAATTATAAAAGAAATTGCAGAAGCAGAAAATATAGATTTGATTGTCATGGGCACTCATGGCGCTTCTGGTTTGAAAGAAGTTTTTTTAGGATCTAATACGGGTTTTGTCATTACACAGGTGCCCACAACACTTTTATGCGTTCCTATTGAAGCAAAATACGATAAAATCAAACACATTTGTTTTACCACTCTTTTTAAGGGTGAAGACAAAAAGGCATTATTGGAAGTCTTAACTATTGCGAAGAAATTCCATGCTAAAGTGAAATGCCTCACCGTTAAAACATCTAACTCCAAGCTGACGTATGAACATATTGAAAAGTGGCAATCTGATTTTAAAAAGGAACCGGTTGAATTTTTTGTTATTCCAAATGATAACATCAAAAAAACAATTAACGATTTTTTGGTGCAACAAGAAATTGATGTTTTAGCCATGTTGACTCACAAACGCAATCTTATAGAAGAATTATTTACCCAAAGTTTGACACAAAAGCTCTCTTTTCAAAGCAAAACCCCCATTTCAGTACTGCATGAAAAGTAATCGTTTGCATGGGTTCGGTACGGTTTAAAAACAATATTTTTTTGTTTTTGGGATAG
>CANHNG010000250.1 GCA_947461915.1 Flavobacteriaceae bacterium | reverse complement strand
AGGCTGAATCATATTTATAAAACAAGGCACTTTCCTTCAATGGAGTTCCAGGATAATCCGCTATAAAGTTGTCAAAAGCCACCAATGCCGCTTTGTAATCCATAACGGTATTGTATCCCTTTGCATTTTCATATACTTTCTTCTCAATTTTTTCATTTAATGCTTTCAGCGTTTTATTGGCTTCCGGCAAATTTGTTGAATTTGGATAGGAATCGATAAAGGCTTGTAACTTATCAATTGCTTTTAAAGTATCCGTTTGATCCAAGCTATATACTGGTGAAAGCATCGAGAAACTTTTCGCAGCTAAAAAAGCGGCTTCTTCAATTTTTTCGCTTTTTGGGTAACCCGAAACAAAACTCTCAAACTGGTATCCGGCCAAATAGTATTGTTTTGTTTTAAAATAAGACTGTGCATACATATAAAACAATTTTTCTGCTTGTGGTTTTCCTCTGTAAGACGGGGCCATTTGTTCAAAAAGTCGGATTGCTTTCGAATATTTTCCTGACTCATACAATTTAGTAGAAACATCAAATTTAACGGCAATATCTTCGGTTTTTAAAGCCTTCTGATATTCGTTACAAGAGTAAAAAAGAATTACAACAAGTAATAGAGTTACTATTTTTTTACTTACCATTACTATTGATTTTTTTGTATTTGTAACCCGAGCCTATAAAAGGAAACGGATGAAATAATCTTCGATTTCATTTTTTTTGACTTTTTTAATGATTTATCAGTTATTGCCAACTTTCATAAATCATACCGAAGCTCCGGGTGCAAATTTAGGTATTTAATTAGCTACTACAAAATATATTTTTCACGTTATAAATTAACGTTGTTTTTAGGCTAATTTGTTCATTTTATTGACAAATTGATCAATTCTGCTTGCCAATGAATCATCAACTTTTACTAATGGTAAACGAACCGTATTTTCGGATATTCCCAATGAATGTAACACCTGCTTGATTCCTGCAGGATTGCCTTGCTCGAAAATCATGTCAATACTATCCGACAAAAGATAATGTGTTTTGAAGGCATCATCGACTTTTCGGTTTAATCCCAATCGTATCATTTCGGAAAATTCTTTTGGAAAACCTTGTCCAATTACAGATATAACACCAGATCCCCCAGCTAAAACCATTGGCAAAGCAATCATATCATCACCCGAAAGAACGAGGAAATCTTTTGGTTTATTTTTCAACAAGTGCATAGCCTGAACCATATCTCCTGCAGCTTCCTTTATAGCAATGATGTTTTTGAAATCATTTGCTAATCGCATAACTGTTGACGGCAACATGTTGCTCCCTGTTCTACTAGGAACATTATACAAAATAACTGGAATTGAAGATGCTTCTGAAATGGCTTTAAAATGTTGGTATATACCTTCTTGGGTTGGCTTGTTATAATAAGGACAAATTGAAAGAATTGCTTCGAATGGTGATAAATCTCTATTTTTCAGCTCCTCTACAACTTCCATCGTATTGTTTCCGCCTACTCCAAGTACCAAAGGCAACCTTCCATTGTTAGTATCAACTATGGTCTGAATCACAAATTCCTTTTCATCCTGGGACATCGTTGCGTTTTCGGCTGTCGTTCCCATCACTACCAGATATTCAACTCCTCCATCAATAGAAAAATTTACTATTCTTATTAATGCTTCTGTATCAATTGAAAAATCTTTTCTAAAAGGAGTTGCAAGGGCAACACCTGTACCTATTAATGATTGCATAATCTAGTTTAAATTTTGTTTAATATTTTTAAATACCTGAATAATTCATGAACAAAAACTTTATAATTCTCGGCATTGGTATTTATCATTAAATGATTCAATCTCTTGTCTACGGATGAAAAACCAACTTTAAATTGCGCTTTCGAATTGTGAGTAATCATTAGTAAAATTGCCTTTTCCACATCGTAATAGCTAATCAATAAATCAAATTTCTCATTAATAAAATCATTTATTGTTGGGTTGGTAATTTCCGCTTTCCAATCAAGGTGCTTAATACTAAATGTGGGTTGCGTATAAACCTCATTTTTTTTTAATTTTTCCTTGTAAACAATAACTTTAATGTTACTTTCTAAAATCCCATTGGCTATTAGTTCTTTTACCAAGGCATCCTTTTCTAAAAAATAACTTTCATCAATCAGCAATCCAATCGTCTTTATGGATGAAGCCGAAGTACTAAACTTCACATTATGTAAATTATTTTTTAGGATTCTTTTTAAAAAAAAATCTTTTATAAAATTTAAAAACATACGCTAATACTAGGTTACAAAATTAATTAATTAAGTTTCACTTGAGAGGGTAAATCTAAAAAAGTATAACGGTGTTTTAAAACTTTTTGTTATATTCTTAACATTCGCGCCTATTATTTTTGGCTAGAAACATAGCAATTCCGTTTCTAAATTCTTGAAAAAATGAATACTAATTGTACGAAAACCCAACCAATCAATTGGTAGAATTAATGATTTAGATTGTTTGAAAATAGAAAAAAAATCAACAAAAAAGAACGTATAATCTAAAGCATTCTCTTTCTGTATTCCGAAAGTACTTGATCCATAACCCACGAAGTTCTAGCACCTGAAACCGCAGTTGATTTACAAGTGTCATTACCGAGAAGTTCTTGAATTACACTTTCGATCATAGGCTGCTGAATATGTTTAGGATTCTTTATTGAAATTTCCCCCACAACTCCATACTTATTTTCTACAATTATTGGCAAATCGTCAAAGGTCGTAAAGGAAATTTTTCCTTTATCTCCCACTATCTCACAATTATCAAATCTTTTGTAACTAGCGAAATTCCATATCCCAGTACCGTGTATTCCGTTTTCGAACAAAAAAGACATAGAAACAGCATCTTCTGCTGGATACGCATTTTGTTGGGATGAAGCATGTCCTTTTACCGACACAATCGGTCCAAACAAAAAATCTAGAAAATCCAGTGTATGGCAAGCTAAGTCCACAAAAATACCTCCACCCGATATTTCTGGACGAACAGTCCAAGGCAATTCATTAGGATTCTGATATCGAGATTCCAACGGCTGGTATAAAACACAACTTACATGTCTTGGAGTTCCAATTACTTTGTCTTTGAAAATTAGCTCGTGTATCTTTAAAAAACGAGGTAAACTGCGTCTATAATAAGCCACAAAAAGGGGAACATTATTCGATTTGCAGGCGCTTATCATTTCGTTACATTCTTCAAAAGTAAGTGCCATCGGTTTTTCAACATAAACCGGTTTTCCGGCTTTGGCACACAAAAGCGTATATTCTTTATGGGAAGAAGGCGGCGTTGCAATATAAACAGCGTCAACTTCTGGATTATTGATTAATTCATTGGCATCCGTGTACCAAAAAGGCACCTGATGTCGTTTTGCATAATCTTCCGCCAATAGTGGGTTTCGTCTCATTACAGCAATCAATTGAGAATTTTTCGCCTTTTGAAATCCGGGTCCACTCTTGATTTCTGTAACATCACCACATCCTATAATACCCCACTTAATTATCTTCATTTTTTGCTTTTAATTATTTAAATAATGCTCCTACCCACATATTATTTTAGAAAAAAAAATAAAAACGTGTCCGCACACGTAAATAAATGAAATTTAATTTAACTTCGCAAATTATTAGTGCTTTTTGGACCCCAAACTTAAAAAGAGTTATCATAGAAAGACATTAAACTAAAAAGTTAATTTACTCATTTTTAAATCATTGAACTTTTATATGCCTTTTTATGTATTATTCTTT
>CANHNG010000249.1 GCA_947461915.1 Flavobacteriaceae bacterium | reverse complement strand
GATTGGAGAAGACGAAGTCTTCATGGTTCAAAACTCCGTTTTTGATAATGAACCTAAATCAATAGTAGCAACAAGTCATGCCCAATCTGTGCAGAATGAAATTTCAACTATAGAACAACCCCTTATAATATGTATAAAATCATACGGAGATTATAGGTATATTGATGCCAAAGATATTTGCTATTTCCAGGCGGATAATAATTCTACCGACATTCACTTAAATAATGGCGAAATGGTTACTGCTTTCAAAACGTTGAAACATTTTGAAGGTATTTTGTCTCATCCTTTTATTAGAATTCACAACAGCTACATCGTAAACCGCAACCATATTTCCAGAATTCATACCGGGAATGCGGTATGTTATATTAAAAACACCCCCATAAAACTGCCTTTCTCTAAATCCTATAAAGGGAATGTAGATCTGATTATTTCCGATTTTTCCAATGGAAATTACTTAGAAATTTAAAAAAATTACCATCTACCCTAATTTGATAGTCATTCACTATCAAACGACCACATTCTACCACAAACACTCATTTTTACTACAAAAACAGAGGGATGCTATATACTTTTACACCGTGACTAAGTGAAATTCGCAAGTCATTAACTAACGTAAACTATATAATAATATAAAACCTCAAATTATGAAAAGAGCAATTTTAACATTCGGATTATTTTCACTAGTAATGGTATTAACATCTTTTACTACGCCCGAGACAACAACTACTTTATTAGTAGATAATAATAACAACACTACAATAGAAGCTGTAGGTTCTGGATCAACAGGAGGAAGCAAGAGATTGGATGCTGTAGGTTCTGGATCAACAGGAGGAAGCAAGAGATTGGATGCTGTAGGTTCTGGATCAACAGGAGGAAGCAAGAGATTGGATGCTGTAGGTTCTGGATCAACAGGAGGAAGCAAAAGATTAGATTAAATATTATTTACTCCTTGAGATTTAAAAACTTAGGCTGTCATTTTTTTGACAGCCTTTTTTTATGTCAATAGTTTTAGTATTTTTGAGGCAATTCATGAACAACTATTGAAAAAAACGTATTACATAGCCATACTATTGGTGATTGCTTTCTTTGGATGTACTAAGAAGAATCAACAAAATCCAAATGTCACTTCACAAGAGGATAGCCTCGCTACCTATTTATCTAAAGCAAACGATTTTAGTTCCACCACTAAAAAAAGACAAGATTATATTAAAAAAGCATTCCCTATAATTATTAATCAGTCCAACGATTCTTTACAGAGAGCCAACCTGTTTAGGATTGCTAATCGCTATTATAATTTAAACGATTGGAAGGGTTATCATGAAATAGCCCAAATTGTTTTAGAAAAATCAAAAAGCAGTAAAGATACAGCGAGTATTGCCAAAGCCTATTCTTATCTTGGGGATTATTATGGGTCACAAGGGGTTTCAGACAGTTCGTTTATGTATTATTTCAAAGCAGAAAAAATATATCTTCAACGGAATGACAATTATAATCTTGCCAAAACGAGATTGAACAAAGCACAGTTACAATATAACGAAAGTGATTTAGCAGGAAGTGAAATATCAGTATTTAAAGCATTAAGTGTTATTAAAGAAGAAAAAGCCGATGATATTGTTTATGATTCCTATAATCTTTTGGGACTACTATATAATGAGCTTGGTGAATATAACAAAGCTATCGAATATCACATAAAAGCCTTAGGTTTAAATAATGAGGTATTGCCCATAGAGATTCAATCTAAAGCAACATCAATGAATAATTTAGGGTTAGTATATCAAAACTTAAATCAACACAAACGAGCTGCTCCATATTTTCAAAAAGGTCTGGAACAAAAGAAGAATTTAATTATATATAAACCTTCACTTTACGGCATGTTATTGGACAATTTGGCCTATTCAAAGTACAAATTAAATGAATCTAATGGATTGCCAGAATTGTTTTATGAGTCTCTAAAATTTCGGGATAGTCTAAAACTAACAACAGGAGTAATTATTAGCCAAATCCATTTATCAGAATATTTTGCCTCTAAAAGTGATAGTAAAAAAGCGTTACAATATTCGAAAGAAGCACTTAATGTAGCTCGAAACTCAAAAAACCATAGAAATTTATTATTGCCACTCAAGCAATTGGCGATTATAGAACCAGCAAAGGCTGCAGTATATAATAAAGAATACATCCACATCAATGATAGTTTGCAAAAGGCAGAGCGTAGTATGGGGGATAAGTTCACCCGCATAGAGTATGAAACGGATCAGATAAAAGACGAGAATACCAGTCTAACAACCCAAAACAGGAATTTGGTTTATATTTTTGGCTCCATTTTAATATTGGGAATGTTTATATATATCATAAAGGCACAAAAAGCAAAAAACAGGGAATTGTTGTTCAAACAAGAGCAACAAAAAGTCAATGAGGAAATTTATAGTCTAATGATTTCTCAACAAAGTAATGTGGAATCCATCCGAATAAAAGAGAAAAAACGGGTGGCGCAAGAACTGCATGATGGGGTTTTAGGTAGAATGTTTGGGGTGCGGATGAATCTGGACGGTTTGAACAAAATTCACGATGAGGCTGCTATCGAAAAAAGAAACGACTACTTATCTGAATTAAAAAATATAGAGCAAGATATTCGTGAAATTTCGCATGATTTGAACAGGGAAAAATCAGAATTAATCAATAACTTCGTCGCCATTGTGGACGACTTATTTGAAAACCAAAAACAGACTTTCAAACCAAAATTGGTTTCCACTATTGATTCGACCATAAAATGGGAATCGATTAGTAATGCCATCAAAATAAATTTATATCGAATCATTCAAGAATCGCTTCAGAACATCAACAAGTATGCTAATGCGAATGCCATTCATGTAGAATTTAAAAGAGAAATCGACAATTTGTTTTTGGAAATAAGAGATGATGGAATAGGTTTTAATGTGAATAGGGCTAAAAAGGGAATTGGATTGCAAAATATGCTTTCTAGAATCAATGAATGTAAAGGAACATTCGAAATAAAATCAAAAAAAGGGGAAGGAACAATAATAATAGTAACAGTTCCAATTTAAATACAGATAAATGACAACTCGATCAACAATTAAAAACAATATATTGATAGTAGACGATCACCCGTTTATTATACAAGGATACAAGAATGCCATTACGAGATACAATCCAAATGAGTTTGAGTTTTTAATAGAGGAGGCCAAAGACTGTAAATCAGCATACGAAATCATTACCAATTCGGAAACGATAGCTTTCGATATTGCCTTTTTAGATATTAGTATGCCAGTTTATGAGGAAAAAGGGATGTTTTCTGGGGAAGATTTAGCAAAATTGCTAATGGAATACATGCCTAACTGCAAAATTATTTTGCTTACTATGTACACCGAATTATTGAAAATTAAGAATCTTATTAGTGCTATAAATCCAAATGGCCTAGTTATTAAAAATGATTTGACATTTGACGAGTTACTTTTTGGCTTCGATAAAGTGATGAAAAATGAAATTTATTACAGTCAATCCATCCAAAAAATGATAGATTTAGCCGAATCAGAAGCGATCGAGATTGATGTGTTTGACAAACAGATTCTTTTTCATATATCTAAAGGAACAAAGATTACGGATATTTCGCAATACATCCCTATTTCTTTAGAAGCCATAGAAAAAAGAAAACAAAATTTAAAGGATTTATTAAATATTAAAGAAGATAGTGATATGGAATTGGTCCGAGAAGCTAAAAATAAAGGCTTACTCTTCTAATTT
>CANHNG010000248.1 GCA_947461915.1 Flavobacteriaceae bacterium | reverse complement strand
CGATTCCGAAGTTTTACTAATGAAAATTAAGGCCATAATTCAAAGAAAATCTTCTACGACTAAGGCGGAACCAGCGCAATTTGAATTTTCAGTTGGTAAATTTCATCTTAATTCCAAACTAAGATTTTTGACTTATGATAATGAAGAACCTATAAAATTATCTCCTAAAGAGAATGAATTATTAAAAATGTTGATTCTTCACGAAAATGATTTGATGCCAAGAGAGTTGGCTTTGACAAAAATATGGAGAGACGACAACTATTTTACTTCAAGAAGTATGGATGTTTATATTGCCAAATTAAGAAAGTACCTTAAGCCAGATAAAAATGTGGAAATTTTAAACATTCATGGTGAAGGTTTTAGATTAGTGGTAAAAAATAAAGTACCTTCATAAAATCAAAAGGCTCCAAGAAAATTGGAGCCTTTTTTATTTTAAATTCAGTTGCAAGGCGAAACAGGTTTTCTCTTCTTTAGTAATACTCAAAATTATGGAATCAGAAGTCAAGTTTTCATAAATGATAACTTTGTCTCTCAAAGATAATTCCTTTAAGAAATTCATTTCAAAACTTTCGATTTTTTGACTCAAAATCGATTCCATATCAACAAAATCCAAACACCACTCCAAGTATCTCACATTGTTTACGTGATTTACAATGTCTAAATCCGAAAGAGCGACGGTTTTCTCAAATACCATTTCGGTTTCATTATTGAGGTTGATTTTAGAAAATGTTTTTTCAGTTGCCTTGTGTTCTGGATACAATTTAAAATGTTCAAATGGCAAAGCCAATGTTTCCGGCCGCCTAATTTTAGTATTAAAAACGGCCCAAAAGGTTTCGCAACCCACTATTTTTTTTCCATTCACATACAATTCTAAGGCACGAACAGAACGGGAATTTTCGAGTGTTTTAATCCAGGTTTTTACCGTTACTGTATCTTTCCATTTGGGTAATTTCGTGATTTCAACACGCATTCTGCTCAAAACCCAAGCCTGATCGAATTCCTGCATATCCGAAAAACTGATTCCCCCGATTTCTGAATGTGCCGCAGCAGTCAATTGCAAAATATTGCACAAATCAGTATATTTTAAATACCCGTTTGGCATACATTGCGTAAAATTGATTTCCCAATCTTTGCTAAAAACGGACGTGAAAGTTGGTGAGATTGGCATATAAATAATTATGAATTATGAATTATTGCTTTTACATAATCTGTGACTTCGTTCTGATTTGCTAGATAATCAAACCACATTGTTCCTTCATTTCTTTTGAACCAAGTGAGTTGGCGTTTGGCAAATCGTCTCGTATTTTTTTTGATTTCTTCAATGGCGAATTCCAATGAAATTTCTCCTTCAAAATAGCGGAATAATTCTCGGTAGCCAACTGTTTGCAATGCATTCAAATCTTTATTTGGAAATAATTCTTTTGCTTCTGCCAATAAACCTTTGTTAATCATAATGTCGACACGCTGGTTGATTCTGTCATAAATCGTGCTTCTTTCGGCTTCTAATCCGATTAGAATAGGAGTGAAGTTTCTTGTGTTTTTCTTTTGGTTTAAAAAAGAGGAATACGGTTTTTCTGAACCGATACAAACTTCTAAAGCACGCATCATCCGTTGTGGGTTTTCCTTGGCCACAACTGAAAAATAGTTTGGATCCCGTTTTTCTAATTCGGCTTGTAAATAGTCTAAACCTGATTTTTCATAATTGGAAGTTACTTCTACTCGAACGGAAGCTGAAACTTCAGGAAAATCGTCAAAGCCTTTCAAAATAGCATCTACATATAGACCTGAACCGCCTACCATTATGACATAATCATTGGTTAAAAATAATTCGTCTAATTTGGCAATGGCTTCTTTTTCGAAATCGCCAACAGTGTAATTCTCGAAAATCGATTTGTTTTGGATAAAATGGTGTTTAGCCTCATCTAATTCTTCGGTTGAGGGAACAGCCGTTCCAATTTGCATTTCCTTAAAAAATTGCCGACTGTCGCAAGAAATGATGTCGCAATTAAAATGTTTCGCTAAGTTTATGCTCAATGCCGTTTTTCCTATAGCTGTTGGACCTACAATTGTTATAAGGTATTTCGCCATTATCCGAAATTTACAATTTTAATTCCTTTGGCTTTTCTCAAATAAGTTTGAATATTATTTCGAGTATCCCGATTGCTTTGCATCGGAACAATAATACTTCTTAAAATCTCGATGTTGTTAATTTGGTAATTCAAATCATAGAAGGCATAACCTTTATAAACGCCATTTTCAACCAAAATCACGCTGCGCTCAGTGATGGTGCGGCCTTTGTCCAAGATGGCCAAAGTTTTATTGTCAAACAAATTCTTTTCGATGAAATTTTGAACCCGTAAATTATATTCTTCGGAAGTGATTTTTCCAATGCAAGCACCGTCACATTCACTGATGGTGTGTTGGAAACAATGCGTTTTAGTTTCGTATATACCAGTCAGTTTTTGGCATAATTGATAATTTGAAGTTATGCGGTACAAAGCATCTTTTCCCTCTTGTAACGAGAGGTATGATTTTATTTCTTTTTTTCTTCCATCTGCCTTTTGTAATTTTAAATTCAGATAACCATTGACATCTTTTTCGGCATAAACAGCCCAAGAAAAGTTGCTTTTTGGAGACATTCGGTTATAAATAGGCCTGTTGATTTTGATTTCAAGAGATTCTTTTAATTGGGCAATCAGTTCACTTCCGGTTTCCTCATACGTCACTACCGAAACTTCATTTTGAATTTTCTTGGCACTTTTGGTAATTCCCGTAAAATGTTGGTTGACTCTTTTTTTGATGTTCTTGCTTTTGCCAATAAAAATCAAGCTACCATCCTCTTTATGAATATAATAAATTCCAGTTTTTGAAGGCAGTCTTTCAACAATATCCATCAATTTGGGAGCGATTCCTTTTTGGATTTCAAATTTAATATGGGCTGCGACTATTTCTTTATTTAAATCTTTGTCCAAAAGCATTTTGAATAATTTTACCGTTGCCATAGCATCCCCACTGGCTCGGTGTCTGTCTGCCATTGGAATTCCTAATGCACGGACTAATTTTCCCAAACTATGTGACGTTTGTTCCGGTAATAATCTTTTGGATAATTCCACTGTACAAAGTGTTTTTACATTAAAATCATAACCCAAACGGCGAAATTCAGTGCGTAAAATTCGATAATCAAAATCAGCGTTATGTGCCACCAATACACAGTCATTGGTTATTTCTATGATGCGCTTGGCTAATTCAAAAAACTTAGGAGCCGAGCGCAACATAGCGTTATTAATTCCCGTGAGTTTCACTACAAAAGGCTGAATCGGGATTTCTGGATTGACTAAACTGATAAATTTATCGACGATTTCGTGACCGTCAAATTTATAAATGGCAATTTCCGTAATTCCTTCTTCGTTGAATTGTCCTCCGGTGGTTTCTATGTCAAGTATTGCGTACAAAATAAGTATTCAGTGTTCAGTTTTTAGTGTTCATTTGAAAAATCTAAAATCAAATTCTTCCTCCAAAGATACTACTTCCTATTCGAACCATCGTGCTTCCGCATTCAATTGCGAGTTGATAATCGCCGGACATTCCCATTGAAATAGTGTTCAGTTGGCAGTTTTCAGTTTTCAGATTTTGGTAGGAATCAAAAATCGTTTTCAGATGAGTGAATTCTTTCTTGATTTGTTCTTTATTATCCGTGAAAGTAGCCATTCCCATTAACCCAACGATTTTAATGTTTTTCATTTCCTGAAATGTCGTGGAAGCTAGAATTTCTTTAAGTTCTTTTCCATCCAAACCAAACTTAGTTTCTTCTTCGGCAATATGTATT
>CANHNG010000247.1 GCA_947461915.1 Flavobacteriaceae bacterium | reverse complement strand
ACCTCTGGGGAATGAAAGACGAAGAACTTTCAGGACGATGGGATTGGTCATCCTTGAGAAAAGAAGTGATGAAACACGGCGTGAGAAACTCATTATTGGTTGCGCCAATGCCAACCGCCTCGACCTCACAGATTTTAGGCAACAATGAAGCATTCGAACCGTATACTTCTAATATCTATACCAGACGTGTGCTTTCAGGAGAATTTATCGTGGTAAACAAGCATTTGTTGAATGACTTGGTAGAACGTGGACTTTGGAACGAAACTTTGAAGCAAGAATTGATGCGAAACAACGGTTCTGTCCAAGACTTAGATATTCCGCAAGACCTGAAGGAATTGTACAAAACGGTTTGGGAAATGTCAATGAAAGACATTATCGATATGTCACGTCAGCGTGGTTATTTTGTGGATCAATCGCAATCGTTGAACTTATTTATGCAAAATGCGAATTACTCTAAATTAACCTCCATGCACTTCTACGCTTGGCAATCTGGATTAAAAACAGGAATGTACTACTTAAGAACCAAAGCCGCTGTAGATGCGATAAAATTTACCCTGAACAACGACAAAAAAGCGGAGCCATTAGAAGTTAAAGAACAACCCGCTACGGAACAAGTATTACAGCCTATTGCTGTTTTAGACGAACCCGCAGAAATGTCTTTAGAAGAATACCGAGCCATGATCGAATTGGCAAAAAATGCTGGTCCTGAAGATTGCGAAATGTGTGGGTCTTAAAAAATACCAAATTAATTATAGAAACAGCCATCCTAATGATGGCTGTTTTTTTTGAGTTGTTTCACGCTTTCCATTTCAATCTTTTGCTTTTTTAAAGAAAAAAACAAATGGATTTTCTCTTTAATCGAACCAGTTTCCTGCCATTATAAGTTCATTTTTAAAAAATAATTCACTATATTTGAGGGACTTATCGCTATAAAAAACGTTTTTCATAGACATTAAAAATCTTCAAAATGAAAAATAATCAATTCACCGTTACAGATGATGTATTGGCAACACGAGGGCAACGTTTTTTTAATTGCATCCTCGATTTATTGATTGTCCATACTATCTTGGTTAGCATTGCTACAACGATTGTTATCATTGGGGATATCACAAATAATTACAACTTATCAGGTTGGGTTGAATCGACAACAACTCTTCAAAGATTGTTTTTTTGGTTTGCGATTCTTTTTTCCTATTATTTTTTGACCGAAGCCTATTTTTCCAGAACTTTTGCCAAGTATTTCACCAAAACAATTGTGGTGGCAAAAGACGGTTCAAGACCAAAAACACATGCGATTATCATTCGAACACTTTCCCGTTTTATTCCTTTGGAATGCCTTACTTTTTTAGGAACTAACATAAGGGGATTGCACGATTTATTTTCTGATACTTATGTTGTTCGAAAACACGAGTTCAATCATAAAAAGGGAGCTGTTTTGTTTCCTTGACAAACCATAAAAATAGATTCAGCCGTCATTTTGATGGCTATTTTTGTTTAAAACAACTCCTTTTTCTTATATTCGCTAAATCTAAAATAGCACAATGAACTGGGAACAACTATTATCTTTAAAACGTCAAGGAGACACAAGTAAAAGATTAAGAATAGAGCAAGACGATACCCGTTTGGGATTTGAGGTTGATTATGACCGAATTATATTTTCGTCCGCATTCAGGAGTTTGCAAGATAAAACGCAGGTTATTCCACTATCCAAAACTGATTTTGTGCATACCAGATTAACACATAGTTTAGAAGTTTCGGTTGTTGGTCGTTCCATAGGAAGATTAGTTGGCAAAAAAATCATCGAAAAATATCCGCACCTGAAAGAAGTTCACGGTTTTCAGCCTAATGATTTTGGTGCGATTGTAGCCGCCGCTTCCTTGGCACACGACATTGGAAATCCACCTTTTGGACATTCCGGAGAAAAAGCCATTGGCGAATATTTTTCCATCGGAAAAGGGCAACAATACAAAGAACGACTTTCGGCCAAAGAATGGCAGGATTTAATCGATTTTGAAGGAAATGCTAACGGATTTTCGGTACTTACAGCAAGTCGTCCCGGAATTGAAGGAGGCTTGAGGATTTCGTATGCCACCCTAGGCGCTTACATGAAATACCCAAAAGAAAGTTTGCCCAAAAAACCTACGCAAAATATAGCCGACAAGAAATACGGTTTCTTTCAATCTGACGCAGCATTCTTCGAAGAAGTGGCTTCAGAACTGGGGATGATTCCAAACAAAGACGGAAATGACATTGGATTCGAAAGACATCCTTTGGCGTATTTGGTCGAGGCTGCCGATGATATTTGTTATACGATTATCGACTTTGAAGACGGAATCAATTTAGGTTTAGTTTCTGAAGATTTTGCCTTGGAATATTTGATAAAATTGGTCAAAGACAGTATCGATTCTTCGAAATACAATTCCTTAACGACTAAGGAAGATCGGATTAGTTACTTGAGAGCCTTGGCAATTGGAAGTTTAATAAACGATGCGGTCAAAGTTTTTATTGAAAACGAAGAGTCAATTTTAGAGGGCAAATACCCGTATGCTTTGACGGACAGAAGTAAATATAAAGTCCAAATGGACGACATCATTAAGTTGAGCGTTAAAACAATCTATCAAAGTCGGGAAGTGGTCGAGAAAGAAATTGTGGGTTACCAAATTATTCAAACCTTATTGGATAAATTTATCACCGCTTTCAACAATAAATTTGATGGGACTTCGTCGAATTACGACAAATTAATATTAAAGATGCTGCCCGAAAAATTCTTGGAAGAAAAAGAAGATTTGTACAAAAGGCTGTTGCATATTTGCCATTACGTTTCCCTTTTGACCGATGGAAATGCCTTGGAATTGTTTGAAACCATCAACGGCCGGAAAACGAATTAAGTTTTAAATCTTAAAATAATCCATCTTAATAACTTGAAAAAATAGTAACCAAACTTTCGACGTCAATTTTGCAATAGCGTTGTAATTCTTCTACGGTTCCATGTTCTATAAATTCATCGGGAATTCCCAGTATTTGTATTTTTGAAGTGTAATTATTTTGTGCTGAAAACTCAAGGACGGCACTTCCGAAACCTCCTTTGATAACGCCATCTTCAATGGTCATTATTGTTTCAAATTCATTAAAAATAGTATGTAATAATTTTTCGTCTAAGGGTTTTACAAAAGCAAAATCATAATGAGCAATTGTTTCCAGATGATTTATTTTGGCCAAAGCCAAAGTCACATTATTCCCTATTGTTCCGTTGGATAAAACCGCCACTTTTAAACCTTTTTTGAGGCAATTCGCTTTGCCGATTTCGATTTTTTCATACGGTTTTTGCCAATCTGCAATTTGACCGCGACCTCTCGGGTAGCGAATAGCAATAGGATGGTTCAATCCCAATTGCGCAGTGTATAGAATGTTTCGCAATGCTATTTCGTTCAACGGCGCGTAAATTATCATATTAGGAATACAGCGCAAATAAGCCAAATCGAAAACACCGTGATGCGTAGCGCCATCCTCGCCAACCAAACCCGCCCTGTCCAAACAAAAAATAACGGGTAAATCCTGTAAACCCACGTCATGAATGACTTGGTCGTAGGCTCGTTGTAAAAAAGTCGAATATATATTGCAAAAAACGACCATCCCTTGGGTTGCCATTCCTGCTGATAATGTTACGGCGTGTTGTTCAGCAATTCCAACATCGAAGGCACGTTTTGGGAAAGCATCCATCATAAATTTCAAGGAACTTCCCGAAGGCATTGCAGGTGTGATTCCAATAATTTTTTTATTGGCTCTAGCCAAATCTAATACAGTCAAACCAAAAACGTCCTGATATTT
>CANHNG010000246.1 GCA_947461915.1 Flavobacteriaceae bacterium | reverse complement strand
CCATAAGCGGTTCAACAAACTTAGTATCGTTCAAATTGTTTCAAAACGGCGATAAACTCTCGAGAAGCAAATTAACAATTGCAGCAACAAAATCCCAAAATAAAATAACCTTAAGTCAAAACCAACTTTCGGTAGTGGTGAAAAATTTCGTGTCTAATAACCCAATGGCATTGAGAGACTTCTTAAAACTATTGAAATCAGATACCTACCCTACTCTACAAGTCCAACTCAATTATCTTGATTTACGCCCCTTTTCTGAAAAAGAGGAGTCTTATAGCGGAAACGCATTGGTAAGCATTACCATAACCGGTATTACTAGACACTATTCTATTCCAATTTCTTTAAATAGTAATGGCGATTTGTTTACTGTTAATGGAATAAAAAAATTGAGTATTCGTGATTTTGGGCTTACTCCACAAACCAAAATGATGGGAGTGATAAAAGTAAGTGAGTGGATTAATATTGATTTTCACATGATTTGCAAGATAAACTCAGCAGGTGATGTCGCAAAACTCTAAATTACACAACTACTACAATTTTATATTTTCAGTTATCGTTGTCGCGCCACCTCTCCGTGATGAGCTAAATCTAATCCAACCTCTTCTTCCACATCGGTTACACGAACAGGAATAAACTTATTGATAATTTTAAACAAAAATAGGGTGAAAAAGAATGCGTAACTAATAGCAAACACTATTGCGACACATTCCTTAAACAATAATATCCCATTACCGCCAAAGAACAATCCGTTTGGAATAGCAGCATTAATGGTACTATTGGCAAAAAAACCCAAACAAATAGTTCCAATAATTCCCCCCATTCCGTGGACTCCCCATACATCGAGCGCATCATCCCAACCTTTCTTTTCTTTGTATTTTACAGCGGCAAAACATCCACAAGCAGCAACAATACCGATAATTGCTGAAGAATAAATATCAACATAACCGGCAGCAGGAGTAATGGTCGCCAATCCAGCAACTGCACCTGTCATTAATCCGATAAATGTAGGTTTCTTTTTACCTGTGTTCCATTCTATCAACAACCAAGTAACAGCAGCAAATGAAGCTGCCGTATCTGTATTCAAAAATGAAGAAATCGTAACGGAATTAACTGCCAATTCACTTCCCGCATTAAAACCATACCAGCCAAACCAAAGCAATGCCGTTCCAATAGCAACTAAAGGAATGTTGTTGGGTTCATGCTTTTTTTGTCGTCGACCCACAAAATAAACGGAAGCCAACGCCGCAAAACCAGCAGTAGCGTGTACCGTGATTCCTCCAGCAAAGTCAAAAACTCCCCACTCGGCAAGCAATCCTCCTCCCCAAACCATGTGAACGAAAGGATAGTAAACAAATATTTGCCATAAAATCAAGAAAAACACATACGATTTAAAAGTAACTCGATTAATAAAAGCTCCTGTAATCAATGCAGGAGTGATAATTGCAAACATCATTTGATAAGCGATGAAAATATATTCAGGGAAGCGTTTGTCCGGAGAATAAAGCGTTGAAGGTGTAATTCCGTGATAAAATGCTTTATCAAAATTTCCTATTATTCCAAAAAAATCAGTTCCCGAATGCATGTTTCCGCTAAAACAAACTGAATAACCAAAAGCAAACCAAAGCACAGTCCCTATTCCCATCGAAACAAAACTCTGCATCATAATGCTCAAAATATTTTTATTACACCCCAAACCTCCGTAAAAAAAGGCAAGACCAGGAGTCATCAGCATGACTAAACTAGTGGCCAAAATCATAAAAGTGGTCAAACCTACATCTAACATAATCGTATTTTTAAATTGAAGGCAAAAGTAAACAAATGTGTCATTATTTATTTTACATTTTTTATAAAAATTATTAACTTTATTTATAAAAACATGGCATATCTGCTTAATTATTACAATTTCAAACAGCAACCCCCTAAAAAAATGGGAGTGTCGAAAAAATAAAACTGAAAAATTTCTTTTTTTTAAACAATGCTAAAAAAAAGACTAAAAAAGAAGCTCGTTTTTATTTTATTCTCGATTTTATACCTTTGCCGTTATTTAATTGGATAAAAATGAACATCAAACTCATCGCCATAGGCAAAACCGACAATAAAAATCTTCAATCGCTGATGGAGGAATATCAAAAACGCTTGTCTTTTTATATCAGGTTCGATTTAGAGGTTATTCCCGACATCAAAAATGTAAAAAACTTATCAGAAAGTCAGCAAAAGGAAAAAGAAGGTGAATTGATTTTGGCTAAAATAATGCCAACCGACCAACTTATTTTATTGGACGAAAACGGAAAAGCCTTTTCTAGCATGGCTTTTTCAGAAGATTTGCAGAAGAAAATGAATTCAGGAGTAAAAACCCTAGTTTTTGTAATTGGTGGACCTTATGGTTTTTCGCATACGGTTTATGCTAAAGCAAACGGAAAAATATCACTTTCTCTAATGACTTTTTCACACCAAATGGTACGTTTATTTTTTATCGAACAATTGTATCGTGGGTTCACTATTTTAAAAAACGAACCCTATCATCATCAGTAAAAAGTAGTCAGTTTACAGTTGCCGTAATGTGAAAATTTTTCAGATTTAGTAAATGAATTCTTTATTGCAGTTCTTCTCCATAACTCCTATTTTGTTGATAACTTAATTTCATCTTTTTTTTCCTAAAATTTCATCACTTCGGGAATCACGAGACGTATAGGCAATCGTTTGTCAATATTAAAAATCCAATTGGTTGAAATAATTTCGTTTTTCTTGTTCACTTCTAGCAAAGTATCCTTCACCTTGCTTCTGAGAAAAATATAAATAGGCGAATGATCTTTAACATCTGAAACAATTGCAACGTTAGATTTTGCAAAAAGACACCTGCTTTTTTTTTCGCAGGGAGGAAATATAAAAAGGATTGCTTTACTAAAACACTACATTATTGATTCTTGAGTTTATTGAACAAAGTAACACATTCCATCGCTTCCTTTACATCATGAACCCGAAGGATTTTGGCTCCTTTGGTCAAGGCAATGGTATTTAAAACCGAGGTGCCGTTTAGTGCTTCCTGAGCATTGGAATTTAAGGTTTTATAAATCATTGATTTTCTCGAAAAACCAACCAACAAGGGTAATTCTAGCATTTCGAACAAACCCAGTTTTTGTAAAATTTCATAATTTTGCTCCACTGTTTTAGCAAAACCAAACCCCGGATCTATAACTAAATCACTAATGCCATAACTTCTCGCTTTTGCAACCCTTTCAGAAAAATAGAAAAGTATTTCCTTGACGATATTTTCATAATTCGTCATGGTCTGCATGATTTGTGGAGTTCCCCGCATGTGCATCATGATGTAAGGAACATTATATTTCGCAATAGTTTCCAACATTTTGTGATCGAGATTTCCTGCAGAAATATCGTTGATAATAGCCGCCCCATTTTCGAGGCAAGCTTTCGCAACTTCGCTTCTGAAAGTATCGATGGAAATTAGTGTTTCAGGGAATTTTTCTAGAATTAATTGGACAATTGGAACAATTCTTTGTAGTTCTTCATTTTCCGAAACAAATTCGGCACTAGGCTTACTAGAATAAGCGCCGATATCAATGAATGTTGCTCCATCACTCAACATTTTTCCAACTTGCGACAAGATTACACTTTCGGTTTTATACTTCCCTCCGTCAAAAAAAGAGTTGGGAGTCACATTCAAAATGCCCATTACTTTGGGAGATGCTAAATCGATAAGTTGTCCTTTGCCGTTAATTGTCATTTTCAAAATCAAAAATCGTTAGTTATCATTCTTCAATCCAAAAAATTATCCTTATTTTTGTGACAAATATACAGCATTAAATGAACATTACTTCACAGGAAT
>CANHNG010000245.1 GCA_947461915.1 Flavobacteriaceae bacterium | reverse complement strand
TCTCATATAAAAGATAATTATAGACCCAGCCATGCTGATTATGTGTATGATAAAAAATATGGTCTTCGTGATTATCGTGGTGGAGGTCGAAGTTCGGCTCGTGAAACTGCCAGTAGGGTAGTGGCAGGAGCTATTGCCAAACAAATATTACCCACTATCACCATAAATGCCTACGTTTCTTCCGTAGGACCCATTTTTCTTGATAAACCATACCAAGAGTTAGATTTTTCAAAAACCGAAAGCAATCCTGTTCGTTGTCCAGATGAAGCATCGGCCGTTATCATGGAGGAATATATTCGTGACATTCGGAAACAAGGAGACACTGTTGGAGGAACTGTGAGTTGTGTGATTCAAAATGTTCCAATTGGTTTGGGTGAACCTGTTTTTGATAAATTACATGCCGAACTTGGAAAAGCCATGCTTTCGATAAATGCCGTAAAAGGATTTGAATTCGGAAGTGGTTTTTGTGGAACGGAAATGAAAGGAAGCGAACACAACGATTTATATAATCCTGACGGCACCACAAAAACGAATCTTTCTGGGGGAATTCAAGGTGGAATAAGTAACGGAATGGATATTTATTTCCGTGTAGCTTTCAAGCCTGTGGCTACCATCATGCAAAAACAAGAATCGCTTGACAATAAAGGCAAGATTACCGAAATGACAGGAAAGGGACGTCATGATCCTTGTGTTGTTCCTAGAGCAGTTCCTATTGTTGAAGCCATGGCCGCCATAGTTCTTGCTGATTTTTATTTGATAAATAAAACCTACAGCACTAATTTCTAGAGAATTTAAAAATAGTGATAAACCAATGGAGAATGCAGTGCGATATTGTATTCCAAATTAAAATGTAAAAGCAACTGAATTTCAACATATTATTTGCTCCCATTGGTCAATATAAAACAAATTCAATTGGAAACTAGACGTTGCTTTTCTATAAGTTTGAGAAGAAAACGGGATCAGAATTGCGCCTAAAATTCATCCGTACTCTATAAAATAGCCCTAAATTTATTAAATAATATTAAAACAACGAAGTTGGAAATCAAAGGAAAAAGGAAGAAAACGGTTTGTGATACGATTATCAAATCAAATTATGATGCGTTTACACACCCTTTGCTGAAGATGAGAATGGTATAGGCTAATACTGAAATTATAATGTATATTTGAGGCATCAATCCTTATTTATGTCTCAATTACGAATTGTAGTTTTCACCTTTGCCCTATTATTTCTGAATTTTTTCAGTAATGGGTCTTCTGCACAAACAAAATTACCTTCTAAAGAAGAAACGGAAATTTTGATCAAGAAAGCAACGCAACACATGCGTTCCGCTAATTTTGAAAAATCACTGGTCACTTCACTAAAAGCATTAGATTATGCCAATAGTATTAATGACAACCATCTAATTGCCATTTCCTATAACATAATTGGCGCTAATTACAATTATTTGGCTGAATTTGATAAAGCAATTTCGTTTTATAAAAAAGGAATAAATTATGCCAATAAAATCAGGAATGACACCATTAAATATCGGTTGAACAATAATTTAGGTAATACATATTGTTTCGAAAAAAAACAATATGGCATTGGAATAGATTACTACAAAAAAGCATTAGAATACAGCCAAAAGGCAGCCGATACAAGTCAGATTATGGTAACCAAATTGAATCTTGCTTGGGCATATTTTGAAATTGATGATTTTAATGATGGTTTTTCTTATTTGAAATTTGTTAACAAACACCATTTAAAATTCGGAGACAAATCAACCATTGTTGCCTTGAACATGCTCAATGGCATGTATTACGGTAATAAGGGCGAAAATAAAAAAGCAGAATCTTACTTTTTGAATGCCATAAAATTAGGAAATGTGGGAGCGGAAAAGATGAATTTGTCATTTTCACACCATGAATATTCAAAATTTTTATTTAAAAACAGGGATTATAAAAATGCTTATAAAAACTTAGAATTTTACAACAAAATTACTAAAGAGCTCTATAGTAAAGAGAAACTTGCAAAAGCAAATACTGTTGGAATAAATCTAGAATTGGATGAGTATAAAAGAAAGCTTGATGCGATTGGAATACAAAATAAATTGCAAAATCAAAGTTTAAGAAAATCCAGAATTATTCTCTTTTTGTTTTATGGCATATTGTGCGTATTATTATTGTTACTGTATTCGCTTTACAATAATTACAAATTAAAGAATAAAAAGAATGCTGAACTTACTCTAGCCAATGAAGAATTAGTTCTTGCCAAAGAGAAAGCAGAAGAAGCATCTATGCTAAAAACTCAATTTGTGTCGACCATTAGCCACGAATTGAGAACGCCATTGTATGGAGTCGTGGGCATTACAAATATGCTTTTGGACGAACATAAAGAATTAGAACACAGTCCACATTTGAGTTCTCTTAAATTTTCTGCCAGATATTTATTGTCTCTAGTGAATGATGTTCTTCAAATAAATAAAATAGAAGAAAATAGGATTGTCCTTGAAAGTTTGACTTTCAATATTTCGGACGAGATTAATATGATTAAAAATTCACTGTCTTTTTTAGCAAAGAATAATGATAATACTATAACGGTCAAAATCGATTCGGCTATTCCTGATAGTTTAATTGGGGACAAATTAAGATTTTCACAGATACTGATGAATTTAGTGAGTAATGCCTTGAAATTCACAAAAAATGGGAAGGTGTTTATCATTGCAAACTTGGTGGAAGTAAGAGACAAGTTTAACTTCGTTGAATTCCAAATTATAGATAATGGTATAGGAATTGCGGATGCTGACCAAGATAAGATTTTTGATAAATTTGTTCAAGTTGGAAGAAAAGAGACCGATTATCAAGGCACAGGGTTGGGCTTATCCATCGTAAAAAGATTATTGCATCTCTTTGATAGTACTATTTCACTTCAAAGTAAATTAGGATTGGGTTCTACATTTACTTTCACCATAGGATTTGAGCATAATTTGGATAAAACAATTGAAATTATAAATAATATTCAAGTTGATCTAACAGCAAAACAAATATATAAAGTATTAGTGGTCGAAGACAATAAGATTAACCAACTTGTTACCCAAAAAATCATTAAGAAAAACAATTATATTTGTACTCTTGCAGATGATGGATTCCAAGCCTTGGAAATTTTAGAAAAAGAATATTTTGACATCATTTTAATGGATATTAATATGCCAGTAATGAATGGTTTTGAAACCACAAGAAAAATTAGGTTTAAGGGAATAAAAACACCTATTATTGCGCTGACAGCTTTTACAAAGGCCGAAATAATCGAAGAAGGGATTTCTGCGGGTATGAATGATATCATGATAAAACCTTTTGAACCCGTGAAATTGTATCAAGTGATTACCGACCAAATACACAAAACAAAAAATGCTGGTTGATTCCGGCATTTTTTGTTTTGTGTATTTTTGGGAAACTAAGGGTTTGGCAATCTGCAAAATGAGCGATAATTAAATTCTAAACCAATGAACTTGTCTCTTTTTTCTATTTCTTCAGAAGAAGTAGAAGAAAAAAACATCAGCGTGTCATTGTCAACTTCAAATTTAAAATGGTCACTTTTCATTTTTGGTTTTGCTAATTCAACTTCAATGTTGGTGTCAATTTCTTTTAAATTTACAGATGTCAGGCCACCGTTCAATACGACAAGATTTCTATCTGTCGAATCAAATGATTCACTTGTAATAAAATCATCAAAATAATTGTTAACTGATTTCTTCATCATCGAAGGAAATAACCCCTTTCTTTTAATTATAGTTCCCATAGTTTTAAAAAGTTTTTAATTGTTAATTTTAGTTATTCTAATTTAGTAAATAAATGAATTCGATTTTAAAAT
>CANHNG010000244.1 GCA_947461915.1 Flavobacteriaceae bacterium | reverse complement strand
TAGGATGGTCGGTTTCCTTTTTTGGTTGAAGCCTGAAGAGTGAATTGAGAAACAACGATTATTTCACCATCAATATCCCGAACCGAAAGATTCATTACTTCATTTTCATCCCCAAAAATACGAAGATTGGCAATTTTTTGGCAAAGCCAATTAGTGTCTTCCTGTGTATCAGCATCCTCAATTCCAACCAAAACTAACAATCCCTTTTGGATTTCTGCCACAATTTTAGAATCAATAGTTACGGAGGCGGAGGAAACTCTTTGGATTACTGCTTTCATTTTTGATTTAGGATTTTGAAACTGAGCACTAAATTACTAAACACTGATTACTATTTTCTCGTTTCATCGCTGGCTTTTCGGTCTTCGTCGTAGGAATCAATGCGATAATTTTCATCGTCCCCTTCTAGAATTTTAAGGTAACTATTATACCGTGACCAAGCGATTTCGTCTTTTTCTAAGGCGATTTTAATGGCGCAATAGGGTTCGTCTTTGTGTAAACAATTATTGAATTTACATTGGTCTTTCAACTTGAAAAACTCCGGGAAATAGCCGCTAATTTCTTCCTTTTCCATATCGACAATACCGAAACCTTTGATTCCAGGAGTATCAATTATTCGGGCATCAAAACTCAAATCATACATTTCGGCAAAAGTCGTGGTGTGTTGTCCTTGTTTACTGGCTTCGGATATTGTTTTTGTCTTTAAGTCTAAAGACGGTTCCATAGCATTTACTAGTGTCGATTTTCCTACTCCAGAATGTCCAGAAAACATGCTTACTTTACCAATCATCATTTCTTTCAGTTCCTCAATTCCTTTCATTTCAGTAGATGAAGTACGCAAACATTTGTACCCAATTTTCTCGTATACGTGCTGCATGTACAATTGTTCTTCCAAAGTTTCTTCGTCAAACGTATCTATTTTATTAAAAACCAATATGGTTTCTATTCCGTATGCTTCGGCAGTTACTAGAAAACGGTCAATAAAATTAAATGTCGTCGGGGGGTTGTTTATGGTGACCAAAAGGAAAACCCTGTCAATATTTGAAGCAATAATATGCATTTGATGCGACAAATTAACCGATTTCCGGACAATATAATTTTTTCTTTCGTGGATTTTATGAATGGTTCCCGTTACAGTATCTGAGGTCTCTTCAAGTTCATAATCTACAACATCACCCACCGCAATAGGATTGGTGCTTTTGATGCCTTTGATTCGGAATTTTCCTTTCATACGGCATTCGATAAAATCGCCTTTTTCGGATTTTACGGTATACCAACTTCCTGTAGATTTATAAACGAGTCCTGTCATAAAGGATTTTTGAATGTAGATTAACGATTTTAGATTTATGAATTGAAATCTAAGATTTTGCAAAGATAAATCATTTATGATTGAGGATTAACGATTTTGAAAGACTTTCAAAATAAACAAAAAATCCCAAAAGCATAAGCTTTGGGATTTTTAAAAATCTATGTTTTTGAGGCTAATGAAATCAAAAATCGTTAAACCTCAATCCGAAATCTTTTTAAGAATTCAAGACTCTTTCTTGGTGTCCAATACTTTCTTGGTGTATTCCTTTAAACAATTTAATGATAAACTCTTCGGTCAATCCTTTTTTACCCCCTTCTAAAACCATTTTTTCTTGGATTTCATTCCAACGATTACTTTGTAAGACAGCTACATTAGCCTCCTTTTTTACTTGACCAATTTCGGCTACCACTTTCATACGTTTTCCTAACAACTCCAATAAATTGGCATCCAAAACATCAATGTTAGCTCTTAATTTCGTCATTTTATTGGTGAACTCATCGGTGTCACCACTCACTTTTCTAACTTTCAAATCTTTGAAAATTTGTTTCAAAGTATCCGGAGTTACTTGTTGAGCAGCGTCACTCCAAGCATTGTCTGGATCGTTATGGGTTTCGATAATCATACCGTCATAATTCAAATCCAAGGCTTCTTGAGTTACTTCAAGAATCATGTCACGGTTTCCCGTAATATGAGATGGATCAATAATCAAAGGCAAATCAGGGAATTTATTTTGCAATTCGATAGCAATCTGCCATTCTGGAATGTTACGGTATTTTGTTTTTTCGTAAGTAGAAAAACCTCTGTGAATCACTCCTAGATTTTTGATTCCAGCAGCATACAAACGCTCTACACCACCCAGCCACAAAGCCATATCTGGATTAACTGGGTTTTTAATCAATACGATTTTGTCGGTTCCTTTTAAGGTGTCGGCAATTTCTTGAACCGCAAAAGGATTTGCAGTGGTACGAGCACCAACCCATAAAACATCAATATCATTTTCCAAAGCCAATTTACAGTGTGCGGCAGTCGCCACTTCCGTTCCCATTAGCAATCCTGTTTCAGCCTTTGCTTTCTTTAGCCATTTCAATCCAATTTCACCAACGCCTTCAAATCCTCCCGGACGCGTTCTTGGTTTCCAGATTCCAGCTCTAAAAACACTTACGTCAGAATCTTTCAATTCATGGGCGATTTTTAATACTTGCTCTTCTGTTTCAGCACTACAAGGTCCTGCAATTACAAATGGATGAGTCAAATTGAATTCGTTCAACCAGTTTCTCATTTCTTTCTTGTTTTCCATCTTTTCTAAATTTACTTTTTTATTGTTTTTTTAATGTGTTGTTCTTTTTTTAACTGTAAACCGCGACTGATCACTAAATACTGACCACTGCTTACTTCTTCATTCCGTTTAATATTTCTTTTATTTTATTCACACTTTGCATTTCCTTGTAAATCGAATCATAATCTTCATTCTCCAACAACTCTTTGAAGTTGGATAAATTAGAAATATATTCTTCTAATGTTTTTACGACTTGTTTTTTATTCTGTTTGAAAATAGGCGTCCACATTGCGGGTGAACTTTTGGCTAAACGAACCGTACTTTCGAATCCAGAACCTGCCATATCAAAGATGTCTTGTTCGTCTTTTTCCTTATCAATTACTGTTTTTCCTAGCATAAAAGCACTAATATGTGACAAATGCGACACATAAGCAATATGCTTATCGTGCGATTTAGGATCCATGTATCGGATTCTCATTCCCATACTTTTGAACAATTCCAATGCTTTTTCCTGCAATTTGAAAGTTGTTTTCTCCACTTCGCAAATAATGTTGGTTTTTCCTTGAAACAATCCACTTACAGCTGCTGAAGGTCCTGAAAACTCGGTTCCGGCTATTGGATGTGTGGCAATATAATTTCTTCTTCGTGGGTGATTCGCAACTGCTTCGCAAATAGGCGTTTTTGTAGAACCTACTTCAAAAACAATGGTATTCTCTCCAATGGCATCCAAAACTTTAGGCAAAACAGAAAGCGCAACATCAACAGGAACCGAAACAATGACAAAGTCAGCATCCATTAAATCTTCAAAAGTTGCCCCGGCATCAACCACACCCAAAGCAATGGCTTCCGCCAAATGACTTTCGTTATTGTCGATTCCATAAATAGTCGCTTCCGGATGCAGTGATTTGATGTCCAATACCATCGAACCGCCTATTAATCCTATTCCTACTACGTGTACTTTCATTTGTTAAAATCTATCAATTGCTTCTTGCACTTTTTCCTCTTTTACGCACAATGCAAACCGAATATACCCTTCTCCATTGGAACCAAAAATTGTTCCTGGCGTTATGAAAATCGATTTTTCGTATAATATAGAATCGATAAACTTTTCCGCCGATGTGATTCCGTCTGGCAATTTAGCCCAAACAAACAATCCAACCCCTTCTTTGTATACTTTACAACCTAGTTTCTCGGCCAATTGTTCTGTTAATACTCTTCTTTTCTCATAAACGGCATTCATCGAATCGAACCAAGCATTGTCGCTTTTC
>CANHNG010000243.1 GCA_947461915.1 Flavobacteriaceae bacterium | reverse complement strand
GCTAATAAGGACTTGTAATTGTTCATTTTCATTCTAAATTATGTAAAAATCAAAAGTAGTTTTTTTGGATAAGTTTATCCTATAAATTTATGATAAAATTCAACATTTTATGCTAAGCAATTTCTTTGCCAAAGATTTTACAATTTCTTTTTTGGAAAAACCCATCCCAATAAACGAGAGTTTTATTGAAATTCTGGTTTTCTTATTTGATTTATTAAATTTTGATGCGCTAATGTTTTTATATTTGTCGACAATATGACCACAGTTATGCCGACCAAATTTCAATTGCAACAATTATCCGAATCATTAGAAGGAAAACTTCTGTTTGATGATCTCCATAAAACAATTTACGCTACCGATGCTTCCGCTTACAGAATGCTTCCGCTTGCTGTTGCTTATCCAAAAAACAGCGAGGATATTGTCAAGTTGATGCAATTTGCAACCGAAAATAAAATCTCGCTTACACCAAGAACTGCAGGAACTTCATTGGCAGGACAGACTGTTGGTAACGGAATAATTGTCGATGTTTCGAAATATTTTACCAAGATTATTTCATTCGATGCTGATAAAAAGACAGTAACAATTCAACCGGGTGTTATTCGGGATGAGTTAAATTTATACTTAAAGCCTTACGGATTGTTTTTTGGTCCCAATACTTCTACTTCTAATCGCTGTATGATGGGAGGAATGGTAGGAAACAATTCTTCAGGAACAACTTCCATTCGATACGGTGTTACTCGAGATAAAATTGTAGAAATTAAAGCCATTTTGAGCGATGGATCCTTGGCGACATTTAAAAAGCTTACTTCGGAGGAATTTATAGAAAAGACAAAAGGCGATTCGCTTGAAAGCACCATTTACAAAACAATTTATATGGAACTTTCGAATACAGAAGCCCAAAAAGAAATTGTTGCGGAGTTTCCAAAACCTGAAATTCACAGAAGAAATACAGGATATGCTGTCGATATATTGTTGAAATCAGACTTGTTTTCGGGTACGGAACCAACTATAAATCTGGGGAAATTACTTTGCGGAAGTGAAGGAACTTTGGCTTTTACAACCGAAATTACCTTGAAAGTGGATGACTTACCTCCAGCTAACAATGTGATGGTGGTGGCGCATTTTAATACCATACAAGAAAGTTTGGAAGCCGTTATTGTGGCGATGAAACATCATTTATACACTTGCGAAATGATGGATGACACGATTTTGGATTGCACCAAAAATAATCGTGAACAAGCCAAAAATAGGCTTTTTATACAGGGAAATCCCAAGGCGATTATGATGTTTGAAGTCGCTTCAGACTCAATGGAAGAGGCCGAAAATCAGGCTAATACTTTAGTTGAAGACTTGCAAAACAACAATTTTGGTTATGCAGTAATAAAATTATACGGAGCCGATATTGATAAAATTATCGAACTCCGAAAAGCAGGCCTTGGACTTTTAGGAAGTATTGTAGGCGACAATAAAGCCGCCGATTCCATTGAAGACACGGCAGTAGAATTGAGCGATTTACCCAGTTACATAGCCGAATTTGCTGCAATGATGAAGCGGTACAACCAAGATGCTATTTATTATGCGCATGCAGGAGCCGGCGAAATTCATCTTCGTCCGGTTTTGAATTTAAAGAAAAAAGAAGATGTTGTGCTTTTTAGGACCATCGCCACTGAAGTGGCTCAATTGGTAAAGAAATACCGTGGTTCATTGAGTGGAGAACATGGGGACGGAATCGTGCGTGGCGAGTTTTTGCCCTTTATGATTGGTAACAAAAATTACGAATTACTCAAACGAATCAAGTCCGCTTTTGACCCTAATGCCATTCTGAATATTGGAAAAATTGTGAACACTTCAAAAATGGACGAAAACCTTCGGGTGGAAGCCGGTAGAGAAGAGCCGGATGTTCAAACGATTCAGGATTTTTCGGATAGTTTGGGGATCTTACGCTTGGCTGAAAAATGCAATGGTTCCGGAGATTGCAGAAAATTACCATCAGCTGGAGGAACTTTATGCCCCAGCTATCGTGCCACCAGAAACGAAAAAGATACCACCCGGGCAAGAGCCAATGCGCTAAGGGAGTATCTCACAAATTCTGAAAAAGACAACAAATTCAATCACAAAGAATTATACGAAGTTTTTGAATTGTGCGTGAGTTGCAAAGCTTGCGCGAGCGAATGTCCTAGTAATGTCGATGTTGCCGCCTTAAAATCGGAGTTTTTGTACCAATACCAAAAAGCAAATGGATTTTCCATTCGAAACAAAATATTTGCCAACAACGCCAAACTGAACCAATGGGGTAGCTTGTTTCCAAGTTTTACGAATTTTATGGTAAACCTGCCTTTGGTAAAGAAAAGTATGGGGGTTGCACCAAAAAGGGAAGTGCCTCTTTTAGCTAAAACTACTTTTAGAAAATGGTATCAAAACCACCAAACCAAAGCCCAAAAACAGAAGTTTCCAAACGGGAAAGTTTATTTTTTTTGCGATGAGTTTACCAATTATTATGATGTTTCTGTTGGAATTGATGCCTTTGAACTTTTGACGGAATTGAGTTATAAAGTAGAAATTGTTGATCACGAAGAAAGCGGAAGAGCTTTTATTTCTAAAGGTTTTTTGGAAGAAGCACAGGCTGTTGCCAATAAAAACGTGTCTATTTTCAAGGATTTAATTTCCGAAAGCGCACCATTGATAGGAATCGAACCATCGGCGATATTGACCTTCAGGGACGAATACCTTCGACTCGCAAAAGACAAAGAAAGTGCCGAGAAACTGTCAAAAAATGCGCTGACCATCGAGGAGTTTTTCAAAAAAGAAATCACATCTGGCAAAATACATTCTGGGCAATTCTCGGAGATCGAAAAATCCATAAAAATCCATGGGCATTGCCACCAAAAATCAATGAGTTCCGTCGAAGCCACGTTTGCGATGTTGAATTTGCCCAAAAACAGTAACGTTACTATATACAATTCGGGTTGTTGTGGTATGGCTGGATCTTTTGGATACGAAAAAGAACATTATGACATCAGTATGCAAATGGGTGAAGATACTTTGTTTCCAAAGATACGTGCAACGGATTCCGAAACAGCCATCGCTGCTGCAGGAACGAGTTGTCGTCATCAAATTTTTGATGGAACCAATAGAAAAGCCTTGCATCCAGTCACCATTTTGCGGACTTGTTTGAAATAGAAATAATGTCCCAAAAAATATAAACTAAAAATTAGTATCCCAAAACTTCATAAATTGAAATTGTTTTTTACTTTTAGATTTTCAATACTGTTTTAATTGTTTGTAAAATTGAATTGGAAAATTATAGACATTATTAATTTAAGATAAAATTTTAAATATGGCATTTTCAAGTTTATTCAGAAAAAAGACGGTTCAGGATATTTTAAAGCAAGTGGCAAAAAATGAATCTGATGGACATGAAGCTTTGGGAAAACACCTGACGGCAAGAGATTTGACTGCCTTTGGTATTGCAGCAATTGTTGGAGCCGGAATTTTTAGTACTATTGGAAAAGCTAGCGCAGACGGCGGTCCAGCAGTTATTTTTCTATTCTTGTTCACCGCTTTAGCTTGTAGTTTTGCAGCTTTTGCTTATGCCGAATTCGCCTCAATGGTTCCTGTTTCTGGAAGCGCCTATACTTATTCGTATGTTGCCTTTGGAGAAATAATCGCTTGGATAATTGGTTGGGCCTTGATTATGGAGTATGCCATTGGGAATATCACAGTCGCAATTTCGTGGAGTGATTATTTCACCGGTTTGCTCGAAAGTGGCGGAATTCATTTGCCTCAATGGGTTCAAATGGATTATTTGACCGCATCGAATGGTTTTAAAGACGCAACTGCCTTGATGCAGGGCGGAAAATCT
>CANHNG010000242.1 GCA_947461915.1 Flavobacteriaceae bacterium | reverse complement strand
CTTGAAATCACGGTATCTGAAGGGATTTTTGTTATTTTTGGTTTGAATTCTTCAAAAGTCATGTGCTTGATTTTTATGTAAAAGTATTTAAATGGTTCTGTCTAATTTTATAAATTTGTTAAAAAATAAATTTTGAAAAAGTATTTAATTGGCTACAAACCATTTTTGCTATTTTTAGGGAAGTTTTTGTTGAGCTATTTACTTTTGACGTTTGTTTATGAAAGTTATCTTAGTCAATTTGATGTCAAGAAATTGGAGATTGACGGGATTACTCAATTGGTAGCAACACAGACCAAAGATCTAATGGTTTTTTTGCATTATGATGCGGATCTCAAGCCAAATTTAACAGAACTGGGAATCAAGTTTTTTTACAATCAAAGGTTTATGGCGCGAATAATTGAAGGCTGTAATGGTGTGAATGTTATTATTTTGTTTGTTTCTTTTGTGATTGCCTTTTCAGGAAAAATTAAAGCAACCATTTTATATATAATTGGCGGTAGTTTGCTTATTTATATTTTGAATTTGATTAGAATTGCACTTTTATGTGTTTTGATGTATCATTTTCCCAAACAGCAACATTTTTTACACGGAGTGTTTTTTCCATTATTTATATATGGAGTTGTTTTTATGTTGTGGTTAATTTGGATACGTAAATTTTCATTGTATGCGAAAACAGCTATTGAATCATAAACTTAGAATTGTCTTGGCGATGATGCTAGTTCTCTTGTTGGTTCTTATACGAACCTACGAGGACAGTATGTTTTATGATCCTTTTTTGAATTATTTCAAAACCGACTATTATAATTTGCCCTTACCAGAAATAAAAAATATCCAATTATTTTTCGGGTTGGTTTTTCGTTATTTTCTGAATTCGAGTATCTCTTTAGCCATAATTTATGTTTTGTTTAAAGATATTGAAGCGGTCAAATTTGCTTCAATATTGTATCTTATCTTTTTTACGCTACTCATCCTCGCTCTATTTTTGGTGCTTTCTTTTTTCGGTGAAACCAATAAAATGACCTTGTTTTATATCCGTCGATTTTTGATTCAACCCATTTTCTTATTATTGTTTCTGCCAGCATTTTACTATCAAAAGCAAAACGACTAATCTTTTTTTCGTACCTTTAGTAGACACTTTGATTTAATAACGATTAAATCACGTACTAATGAAAATAGTAAAACATTCCGGAAACATTGTTGACTTTAATCCATCAAAACTCGAGCAATCACTTATGAAATCTGGTGCAAGCCAAACGGTTGTGAAAACTATTTTAGAGGCTATTGAAAAGGAAATTTACGAAGGTATTTCTACCCAGCAAATCTACAAAATGGCATTCGGATTGTTGAAGAAAGTCTCTAACTCCAATGCTGCTCGATATAATTTAAAAGAAGCCATCAGATTATTGGGTCCCGCAGGTTTTTTCTTCGAAAAATATATAGCCCGACTTTTCTCTTCGGAAAATTATCAAACGGTAAATAATTTCATCTTGCAAGGCAAATGCGTTTCGCATGAAATTGACATATTAATAAAAAAAGACAGTGCCATTGCCATGGTTGAATGCAAATTTCACATGGGAAAAGTTACCAATTCGGATGTTAAGGTTCCCATGTATATTTTATCTCGATTTAATGATTTGAAAGATAAGCGACATACCATTTTTACCAGAAATGATACTGTTACGAAGTGTTGGATTGTTACCAATAACCAGTTTACTGGTGATGCCATCGCTTTTGCAAAATGTTCAAAACTGAATTTATTGAGTTGGAATTATCCGGAAAACGATAATTTAAAAACCAAAAACGATACAAATTACCTCTACCCAATAACTTGTTTGACTACTTTGTCCCTCGTCGAAAAAGACAAATTATTGTTTTTGGATGTAATCTTGGTAAAAGAACTCATAAACAATTCGGAATCTTTAGAAAAAATCGGATTGAGTTCCAATAGAATTAAAAACGTTTTAAAAGAAGCCTCGGAATTGTGCAGATACCTATAGAATTACTATTTTTTGAATTTAAAATATAGAAATCATGAAAGTTAAATTCATTGGCGGTGCCGGAACAGTTACGGGTTCTAAAACATTAGTCGAAAGTAATGGAATAAGAATCCTAGTAGATTGCGGACAATTTCAAGGCATAAAACCCCTAAGGGAACTCAATTGGGAGCCACTGCCCATTTTGCCCTCGAGCATTGATTTTGTATTGCTTACCCACGGGCATTTAGACCACTGTGGCTGGTTACCGAGATTAGTCAACGAGGGTTTTGAAGGGAAAATTTATTGTACCAGTCCAACTAAGGATGTTGCTAAACTGATCCTTTTAGACAGTGCCAAAATCCAGGAAGAAGAAGCCAATAGGGCTAATAGGGATAAATATTCTAAGCACAAAATCGCTGAGCCATTATATACTGTCAAACAAGCTGAACAAGTTTTCCCGCTCTTTAGAGTAGTTAAACCCAATGAGCAAATTTCACTAGATGCTGAAATTTCGGCTGTTTTTACCAATGCGGGGCACATCATAGGCGCCTGTAGTATTGAATTAATTCTCGAAAATAAAACCCTGGTTTTCTCGGGAGACATCGGTCGGGATAATGATGTGTTGATGTATCCGCCAACCAAACCTAAAAAAGCTGATTATGTTTTTCTGGAAAGTACCTATGGAAATCGGCTTCATCCTAATACAGATTCCAAAGCGGAACTCGAAATGTATATAAACAATACGGTTCTAAATGGAGGGACTATCATTATTCCTAGTTTTGCCGTAGAGCGTGCGCAAACCGTGATGTATTTGTTATGGCAACTTAAAGAAGAAGGGAAAATTCCCAATATTCCTTATATAATTGATACGCCAATGGGGATTAGTGCCTTGGAAATTTTTGCCAATAATAGAAATTGGCATAAATTGCCAGAGCAGCATTATATACAGATGTGCAAAATGTTTTCGATGGTTTCCGATTATCAAGAAACGATTCAAGCCATTTATGACAAGCAACCCAAGGTGGTTATTGCCGCTAGCGGAATGCTTACAGGCGGTAGGGTTTTGAGTTATCTCGAACATTATATTGAGTTGCCTGAAACCACCGTAATTATTATTGGATACCAAGCCGAAGGAACCCTAGGGAGGAAATTGCTAGAGGGTGATAAAGAAGTAAAAATATATGGGAAAAACTATTCAGTAAAAGCAAATATACTTGAAATAGAAGGATTGTCTGCCCATGGTGACCAAAACGATTTGGTTAATTGGCTTTCTGCATTAGAAAATACGCCTACAAAAGTTTTTTTAGTACATGGCGAAAATCAGCCGGCTGACGAACTTCAAATGAAAATCATTGAAAGATATGGGTTTGATTGTGCCATTCCTTTGATGGGACAAGAGATTAATTTGTAGTAATTTGATTTAACTTTTAACATAAATTTGGTGCGACTAGATAGTGAAATCCCTAATTTTGTATTATGAAATTTAAAAAACACATCAGTATTACTCTTGCTTTTTTCCTATTGGTTTCCAATATAGGGTTTGCTGTTGATGTGCATTACTGTGGGGGAGTGGTAGCCTCGGTCAAGCCGATTTATTGGAAAAATACGGAATTCCCTAATTCGGTTAAAGATAATTGCTGCGGTACAAAAGCGACATCCAATGTTCAAAAAAAGGATAGTTGTTGTAAGGATAAGGTAGTTCATTTTCAAAAAAAATCAGAAAATACAATCTTAAATTCAATTCCCTTTCTTCCTAATTTTGTTTTTTTGGTTGAAGAATGGAATCCTATTATTTTTTCTGAAATTTCAAAATGTGTGGGCAACCCCATTACTTCTTATTATTGTGATGCGAATGCACCACCACTTTTCAAATTATACCATCAATACCT
>CANHNG010000241.1 GCA_947461915.1 Flavobacteriaceae bacterium | reverse complement strand
TTAAAGCATAATGAAACACATTTTAGTAACTGGCGGAGCCGGATTTATTGGAGCAAATTTTGTCCCTTATTTTATAGAGAATAATCCTGATTATCATTTGGTAAATTTAGACGCATTAACCTATGCAGGAAATTTAGAAAACGTATCAGAAGTTGAAAATCACGAACGCTATACGTTTGTGAAAGGTGATATTGTTGATGGAGAATTCATTAAAAATTTATTTGATAAATATCAATTTCATGATGTCATTCATTTCGCTGCAGAAAGTCATGTAGACAATTCTATTTCGGGCCCTGAAGCGTTTATTAAAACTAATGTTTTAGGAACATTTAATTTATTAGACACGGCAAGAAAGTTATGGATGACAGCGCCAAATCAATACAAATCAGAATTTACTACTTCTCGTTTTCACCATGTTTCAACTGATGAGGTATACGGTACGTTAGGTGAATCAGGTTTATTTGAAGAAACTACACCTTATGCTCCAAACAGTCCTTATTCTGCTTCAAAAGCGGGTTCAGATATGATAGTTCGAAGCTATTTTCATACCTACGGAATGAATGTGGTTACCTCAAACTGTTCAAATAATTACGGGCCAAAACAACATAACGAAAAGTTAATTCCTACCATTATTCGTAAAGCATTAACTGGAGAAAATATTCCAATTTACGGTGACGGAAAAAACGTACGCGATTGGTTATATGTTTTAGACCACTGTAAAGGAATTGAGTTAGCATTTAAAACTGGAAAATCAGGTGAAACATACAATATTGGAGGAAGAAACGAACGTAATAATTTACAAATTGTAGATACCGTTTGTACTATTTTAAACGATTTAAAACCAAAAGCAACAGGAAAATACCAAGACCAAATTACCTTTGTAAAAGACCGCCCAGGACACGATTTACGTTACGCAATTGATGCCACAAAAATAAACCGAGAATTAGGATGGAAGCCTTCTGTGACTTTTGAGCAGGGATTAGAAATAACCATTGACTGGTATCTCCAGAACCAGGATTGGTTGAATCACGTTACTTCAGGGGAATACGCTGCCTATTATAAAAAGCAATACGTTTAATTGGTTATAAAGAGCTTTTTTTAGCCCAAAACGCCTATTTTTAATGAATTACCCTTTAATCTCTTTAGGTTTAATTCCTCGAAGCTCTGCTTCGAATTTTTTACCGCAAATTCACAAATTATAAATAAAAAATTTGTGAATTTGTGGTGAATACATCTTGGGCTCTGCCCCGAGGTAGTTTAATAAAACACCATAAGATAGTTAAAAAAAGTTAAATTTTCTTCAAGAAACAGAAAAATCATCTTAACAGTTACTTAAAGTTATAAAGATTTAGTTAAAATTTATGCTATAAATTTAAACAGATTTTATATAATTTTTGAGGGTTAATTTATTTGGGCAGGTTCCTAAACTCCTCCCCAAAGTATTAGTTGTGCCAATTAGAAATAATTAAATAGTTTTTTTGTTTATACTCACCCCAGCCCTCTCCAAACCTGTCTGCCGACAGGCAGAGGAGAGGGAGCTTGAATTCCATTAGTAAGTACAATTATAGTAATTATTTTTAATATGTTAGTTGGGTTTTTATCTAACGTCTGTTTATTATGGTTCTACCGGAAATGTTGTGTAAGTTAGTTTTTTTCGAACAATTAATGAAGTTAAGAAACATTAAGTAAACGCCAAAACTTAATTACCTTATTTTTCTTAATGGTTAAAATCTTTGTGAATTTTACTTTAAATACTTTAATTTTCACACAAATACCAGAAGAACCAAAATTATAAGTTTCGTTTTTTGAATTATAGGGAATATTAGATTTACGGAAAACCATAAATCATTGATTTTGTTGACATTATTTTTTTTTTTGTTAAAATTTTAATTATAACAAGATGTTAACGAAATAATAATACAAAAAGCTAAACATTTTGTAGTTATATTTACGCGCCAAATTATGCTATTTTTCAATTCACCCTGTGAGTTGGATAAGCGAAGCTATGAATAGACTTTGGCAAAAAAGTATAAAATTAGTTGAAACTAAATGGGAACAAACATAAAAATTGCAGTTGTTGGTTTGGGCTACGTAGGTTTGCCGTTGGCACGATTATTTGCTACGAAACACGCTGTGGTAGGGTTTGACATCAATCAGGCGAGAGTGACTTCACTCCAATCAGGCGTTGATACGACGTTAGAAATAGATGACGAAACCCTACAAAAAGTCTTGCTCAAAAAATCAGGTGATTCTATTGGGTTATATTGTACTACAACCTTGGAAGATATAGCTGACTGTAATTATTATATCATCACGGTTCCCACTCCGGTGGACAAAAACAACCGCCCTGATTTAACACCTTTGTACAAGTCGAGTGAAACCGTTGGTAAAGTTTTAAAAAAAGGCGATATCGTTATTTATGAATCGACAGTATATCCAGGTGTGACCGAGGAGGAATGTGTGCCAGTATTGGAAAAAATTTCGGGATTGCGATTTAACGTTGATTTTTTTGCGGGCTATTCGCCAGAGCGAATCAATCCAGGCGACAAAGAACACACCGTAGAAAAAATATTGAAAGTCACTTCGGGTTCCACGCCTGAAATTGGACAAAAAGTAAATCAATTATACCAAACGGTAATCACTGCAGGTACCTATCTCGCTCCCACCATCAAAGTGGCGGAAGCCGCCAAGGTAATCGAGAATTCGCAGCGCGACATCAACATTGCTTTTGTCAACGAATTGGCTAAAATATTCAATTTAATGGACATTGATACGCATGCCGTTTTGGAAGCGGCAGGAACCAAATGGAATTTCCTCCCTTTCAAACCCGGATTGGTTGGTGGCCATTGCATAGGTGTTGATCCCTATTATTTGGCACAACGTGCCCAAGAATTTGGGTACCATCCTGAAATCATTTTGGCCGGAAGGCGGATGAATGACAGTATGGGTGACTATGTGGCATCGCAAGTGGTAAAATTGATGATTAAAAAAGGAATTGTGGTGAATGGCGCCAAGCTATTGATGCTGGGCATTACCTTTAAGGAAAACTGTCCTGATGTGCGCAATACAAAAATTGTGGATGTCATTACCGCCTTAACCGATTACGGCATAACAGTAAGCATTTACGATCCATGGGCTAATCCAGCCGAGGTACAACACGAGTATGGGTTAACAACAAGTGTTGAAATGCCTCATCAAAAATTTGATGCACTCGTTTTGGGCGTGGCACATCAAGAGTTTTTGGACCTGGATTTATCCCAATTGCAAAACTCTAATAGTTTATTGTATGATGTGAAAGGGGTTTTGGGCAAAGGGGTAGATGGGAGATTGTAATAGGATTATTCAGAAACAGGAAAGTGTATTTGGCAACAAAATCAACACAATAATTACAATTCAATAATGAGCCCTTATTTTTATATTTTTGGCACCTTGTTTTTTACGGTTTATGGACAGATTGTATTGAAATGGCGATTATCCCAACTGGCGATTGTTTTACCCGAGGGTTTGCTCGATAAAACCCTTTATTTGCTAAAATTAATATTTGACCCATTCGTTTTTTCTGGATTTGCCTCCGCTTTTATAGCTTCTTTATTTTGGATGGCAGCCATGACGAAATTTGAAATTACACAGGCCTACCCTTTTATGAGCCTAGCACCCGCTATGGTTTTTGTAATTGGAGTATTTTTTTTGGGCGAGGTATTTACAATTGGAAAATTAGTTGGATTGTTATTAATTATTTTAGGAATTATTGTCACCGTTAAGTTTTAGTATATGAAAAAATTAAACCTTTTTTTGAGAAAGTCTTTTGATAAAAAAATTGATGGAACTGGATTAGCAGTTTTTAGAATAGCTTACTGTTTAGTATTGTTGTGCGAAATATCACAAATGTTTTATTTT